>JAIWNN010000033.1 GCA_020216805.1 Desulfarculus sp.
CCACCTCGGTCCAGGAAACGCCGGATGGACTTGGTGTAGGCCACGAAGCGCTCGCCGTTGCTGTACATGTCCAGGCTCAGCACCTCGATGTCCAGGCCCAGGAGGAAGTCCCAGTCCGGGTTGCCGCACAGGTGCACCCCCCGGGGGCGGTCGATGTAGGCGAAAAAGGTCTCCAGGTCGCGCTTGGCGGCGGCCTCGCCATAGCCGCTGACGCCGCTGAAGACGAACTGCAACCCCGGCTCGTCGATGAACATGAAGGCGTTCGAGTTCTTTTCCCTGAGCCGGGCCAGTTGGACGTTGACCCGCTTGGCCATGAACTCCAGCATGAACGGGCGCACCTGATCGTCGAAGATGATGGGGCGGTCGTTCTCGTCCTTGACGTTGAAGCCAAAGCTGATGGGCCCCTCCAACTGGCCCCGGATGGCCGGCCGGTCGGCCAGATCCAGCTCCAGGAACCGGGGGTAGACCGCCGAGTAGTCCGGGGTGACGTCGAAATGCTGCGGCTGGTCCCAGTGGGCCAGGCAGTCCTCCAGCTCGGCCACGAACCTGCCGGAATCGAAGGACAGGCGGTTGTTATCCAGGTCCAGCACCGCGCCGGGGAAATGCTCGGCCGCCTGCACGTACATGTCCTCGCGGTAGCTCAGGTGGGGCAGTTGGGGCCAGAAGGGGATGTCCAGGCTCAGGGCGGCGGTGAGCGCCCGCTGGACGTCGGCGTGGGGCATCACCGCCATGGCGGTGGTGAGCAACTGGCCGGGGATGGGCATGGCGGGCTCCGATCGGGGTTGGGGGGTGTCCATGTCCGCCCATGATAGCAGCTACGGACCGGGCCGGGCCAGGTCCGGCGGGCGGGCCTTGCTTGTGGCGGCAAAGCTGGTAAAACCTACCCCAAGCCCAGGCCATGCCGGCCGGGGCGGGAGTCGAAACCGATCCGGGAGGCCAGGGGCCGTGGGACGTTTGCGCTGGTGGCTGGGGATATGCTTGCTGGGGCTGGGGTTGGGGCCGGCCGCGGCCCTGGCCGAGACCGTGGCCCTGCCGGTGACCATCGACTATCCCTTGTTGCGACGCCTGGTGGTGGAGCAATCCTTCCCCGGCCCGGACGAGAGCGCCCTGGTGGTGGACGAGGCGGGCGGTTGCACCCGCATCGAGATCTCCCGGCCGGAGTTCAGCCCCGAGCGCGAATACCTGCGCCTGCGTTGCCGGCTCAAGTTCCGGGTGGGGGTGGGTCTGGCCGGCCGTTGCCTCAACCCGGTGGACTGGCAGGGCTACATCGAGCTGGTGCAGCAGCCCCACCTGTCCAAGGGCGACTGGCGGCTGGGCTTCACCACCCTGGAGTCGCGCCTGTTCACCGCCGCCGGGGAGCCGGCCAACGTGGCGCAAACCGTCTATGACCTGATCAAGGGCCGGGTCCACGCCTACCTGGACCGCAAGACCCTGAACCTGGCCCCGCCGGTCAAGGAGATGAGCCAGTTCCTGCCCCTGGTGGTCTATCCCGAGAACCGCCCCCGGGTGGACGCCTGGCTGAAAAGCCTGCGGCCGGGCAAGATCGAGGTGCGGCCCCTGGACGTGCGGGTGCAGATCCTGATGGACGTGCAGCCCGGGCCGCCCAGCGGCGAGGAGACCCTGGCCCTGAGCCAGGACGAGCTGCAGCGCTTCACCGAGGGCTGGCAGGGCTGGGACGCCTTTCTGGTCTACTGGATCGACTACCTGGCCAAGGATCCCCTGAGCCCCGACGAACGCCGCCTGCTGCTGGAAACCCTGCTGGAGACCCGCTATCGCTTCGTGCACGAGCTGGCCCAACCCACCCCTAGCACCCGCGACGTGGTGCGCGAGCAGTTCGTCTGGGCCTGGCAGCGCCTGACCCCGATCCTGCACCGCCGCCTGAAGGGCGACGAGCAGCGCGGCCCCCTCAGCTACCTGGCCTATTTCAGCGCCGGCGACGCCCTGGCCGCCCTGGACCGGCTGGGCCCCACCCTGGGAGTGGACATCAGCCGCAACGGCTTGGTGCGCCTGGCCCGGCTGATGGAGGGCGACGACCGGATCGATCCCAACCTGGCCTACGACTTCGGCGTCAACCCCCGTCTGCGCCAGGCCCTGGGGATGGGCCCGGCCCTGGAGGAGATCGGTCCCGGTTGGCAGCGGGAGCACCTGGCCTGGCCCCCGGTCGGTTATTCCGGCGACCCCGTCGCCCAGTCCAGCCGCGATCCCCTGCGGACCTGGCTGCGATGGCTGTTGCCCGCGCCAGCCTGGGCCGCCGTCGCCGACCCCCCGGACGTTCAGGAGCTGATCCCCTGGGTGCCCACCCCCAACAACAGCGAGGTCTACCTGGAGCGGGTCAAGCAGGCGGTCAAGGTCAGCGCGGAAAAGTGCATCCAGGCCAGCCCGGCCAGCCGCGACCGGCGCCAGATGTTCGAGATGCTGACCCTGGCCGTGGCCTGGCAGGAGAGCTGCTGGCGGCAGTTCGTGACCGGCGGGGGAAAGATCGGACCCCTGCGCTCCTACAACAACACCTCGGTGGGTCTGATGCAGATCAACGAGCGGGTCTGGCGCGGGGTGTACAACATCAACAACCTGCGCTGGAGCGTGCTCTACAACGCCCGGGCCGGGTCGGAGATCCTGGAGACCTACCTGCGCGAGTACGCCCTGCCCAACCTGAACCCCACCCGGCCCCTGGACGACGCCACCCTGGCCCGGGCGGTCTACGCCATGTACAACGGCGGCCCGGCCCACTTCGGCCGCTTCCTCAAGCGCCACGCCCAGCGCGACTACTACCTGAGCGACAAGCTCTTCGCCGAGAAGTTGACCCTGGTCCAGGCCGGCAAGTGGGAGGCCATGGTCCGCTGCCTGGGGCAATAGCCAGGGCCGGCGACGGGAGGAGGGCCAATCAAGGCGCGGGCGGGAGGGGAAAGCCTCCCGCCCGCGCGGTTTGGAGCGGGTTGGTTGGCTAGGGCTGCACGTAGCCCGGCGCGGCGCAGGCCCGGGCCTGGTGGCGGGCCCAGAAGGGGCTGATCTTGCGCAAGCGCTCGATGATCGGCGGCATGTGGGCCAACACGTAGTCCACCTCTTCCTGGGTGGTGTAGTAGCTCAAGGAGAAGCGGATGGAGCCGTGGGCGGCGGTGAAGGGCACCCCCATGGCCCTGAGCACGTGGCTGGGCTCCAGGGAGCCGCTGGTGCAGGCGCTGCCGCTGCTGGCGCAGATGCCCAGGTCGCTGAGCATCAACAGGATCGACTCGCCCTCCACGTACTCGAAGCTGACCGAGCTGGTGTTGGGCAGCCGCCGGTCCGGGTCGCCGTTGACCATGGTGGCCTCGATCTGCAACAGGCCCTTTTCCAAACGGTCGCGCAGGGCCTTGACCCGGGTGTTCTCCTCGACCATGCGCTCGGCCGCCAGTTGGCAGGCCCGGCCCAGGCCCACGATGTAGGGCACGTTCTCGGTGCCGGCCCGGCGGCCGTGCTCCTGGTGGCCGCCCATGATGTAGGGCACGAAGGGGGTGCCCTTGCGCACATAGAGCACGCCCACGCCCTTGGGGGTGTGCAGCTTGTGGCCGGAGAGGGAGAGCAGGTCGATGGCGGTTTCGCTGAGCTTGATGGGCACCTTGCCCACCGCCTGCACCGCGTCGGTGTGGAACAGCGCGCCCTTGGCCTTGGCCATCCGGGCGATTTCCGTCACCGGGAAGATGACTCCGGTCTCGTTGTTGGCCCACATCACGCTGACGATGGCGGTGTCCTCGCGGATGGCCTCGGCCGCCTGGTCCAGATCCAGGTTGCCCTGGCGGTCCACCGGCAGGAAGGTGACCTCGTAGCCCCGGCCGGCCAGGTCCTGACAGAAGTTGAGCACCGCCGGGTGCTCCACCCGGGTGGTGACGACATGGCGTTTTTGGGGGAAGGAGCGCAGGGCGCTCATGATGGCGGCGTTGTCGCTCTCGGTGCCGCAGGAGGTGAAGATCACCTCCTCGGCCAGGCAGCCCAACAGGTCGGCCACCTGCTGGCGGGCGCGGTCCAGATGGGCCTTGACCGCCCCGCCGAAGCTGTGCATGGAGCTGGGGTTGCCGTAGTGCTCGCCGAAGAAGGGCAGCATCGCCGCCACCACCTCGGGCGCGGTGCGGGTGGTGGCGTTGTTGTCCAGGTAGACCACGCGCTCGTGACTCACGGCCGCACCTCCTCCACGATCAGATCGTCGCTGACGAACTCCCGGAGCTTGGTTTGCACGAACTGGCCCAGGGTGGCCTGGCTGGCGGCGCAGGCCGCGCAACGCCCGCGCAGGGAGACCTGGACCACGTCGCCGGCGATGTCGATCAGCTCGATGTCGCCGCCGTCGGCCTTCAAGGCCGGGCGCACCTCGCGTTCCAGGGTCTCCTCGATCAGCTTCATCTTCTGGATGTTGGTCAGCTTTTTCTTGGGCGGGGCCGGGACCGCGGCCGGGGGCGCCGGCTGGGACCAGATCTTGGCCAACAGGGCCTCGATCTTGTCCACGCACTTGCCGCAGCCGCCGCCGGCCTTGGTGTAGTTGGTGATCTCCTCCACGGTGTGGAGGTTGTTGCCCCGCGCCACCCGTTCGATCTCCCGATCGGTGACGCCGAAGCACTCGCAGACCACCTCGCCTTCCTCGCTGGGCAAGGGCTCCAGGCCCTGGTAGTTGCGGATGGCCGCTTGCAGGGCCTGCTCGCCCATCACCGAGCAGTGCATCTTCTCCGGCGGCAGGCCGCCCAGGAAGTCGGCGATGTCCTTGTTGGTGATCTTGGCCGCCTCATCCAGGGTCTTGCCCTTGATCATCTCGGTCAGGGCGCTGCTGGAGGCGATGGCGCTGGCGCAGCCGAAGGTCTGGAACTTGGCGTCGGCGATCTTGCCCTGATCGTCGAGTTTGAAGGTGAGCCGGAGCGCGTCGCCGCAGGCCAGGGAGCCCACCTCGCCCACCCCGTCGGGTTGCTCCACCTCGCCCACGTTCACGGGGTCGGTGAAGTACTTCTTTACCTTGTCAGTGTATTCCCACATGGATTCTCTCCGCCGGGCGGGCGTGGTCTAGGCCCGGGCCAGGTTTTTTTGCATCAAGATCAGATCGAAGTCCTGGTCGAACTTGTTGCCCACCCCGGTCAGCCGTCCGCTGAGGGCGAAGCCGTGGCGGACGTGGAAGTCCAGGCTGGCCTGGTTGGGCGAGGAGATCTGGGCCACCACGGCGCGGATGCCGCGCGCCAGCGCCTGGGCGCAGAGGTGGTCCAGGATCAGGCCGCCCAAGCCCTGGCGGGTGTGGTCGGGGTGCAGGAAGCAGGAGAACTCCGCCGTGGCCGCGAAGCTGTCGGCGAAGTGAAAGGGCCGCAGCAGGCCGAAGCCGGCCACCTGGCCGTCGCCAGCCCGGGCCGCGGCGGTGGGGTGGGTCTCGGCCACCTTGAGGAAGGGGTCGAAGAATTGATAGGGAACCCGGCTCCGGGGAAAGGCCGCGAAGCTGGTGGCGATGTAGTGGTTCAAGATGTCGATCACCGGCTGGCGGTCGGCCTCGGCCAGAGGCGCCAGGTGGTAGCCGCCGCCGGTGGTGGAATGGCTGGGCATGGGCGTCCTTAAGTCTGGATGATGGCGGTTCAGTGTCCCTTCGGCATCTCCACCAGTTCGATCAGTACCCCGCGGGTGGCCTTGGGGTGCAGGAACAGAACCTTGGAGCCATGGGCGCCGGGGCGGGGAGCGTCGCTGGTCAGGGGCACGCCCTTGGCCTTGAGCTCGGCGCAGGCCGCTTCCACGTCGTCCACCTCGAAGGCCAGGTGGTGGATGCCTTCGCCGCGCTTCTCCACGTGCTTGGCCATCACCCCTTCGGGGGTGGTGCTCATCACCAGCTCGATGCTGGTCTCGCCCACCGGCAAAAAGCCGGTGCGCAGCTCGCCCACCGCGTCCACCGACTCCAGCTTGAGCGGCAGGAACTCGGTGTAGACCTTGGCCACCTCGTCAATGTCCTTCACCGCCACGCCGATATGGGCCAACCGCTTGATTTTCATGACGCCTCCCAGGGACGAAACAGGATTGCCGGGACGTCGCCGCCCTCCCGCGCCCCGGGGTCGGCGGGGTGGGCCGGGCAGGCCGCCTTGGAGGGAAAGTATAGTCTCAGAGTCATGATAGAGCCTGTCCCGCTCGGGCGCAAGGACTTTGCCCGGCCGAGGCCATCCGTCATTGTGCAGCGCGGCCCGGGAGAGTAAATTGAAAAGCGCGACCTGCCGTAACCGATTCAGCGACAGAGGTTGGGCTTGGACAGACGGCCACCTCGAATTCGCGATCACGCCTGGGTGGCGCGGATCGCCGCGGCGCTGCTGGCGCTTTTGCTCGGCCTGGGGCTGGCCCGCGCCGCCGATCCCGGACCCCCCGCGCCCCTGGCCCCCCTGCGCCTGGCGGTTCTGGAGGATCCGCAGGCCAACCTGGATTTCGTCACCATTCCGGTGCGCTCGCAGCAAGGCGCCTTCACCCCCCTGCCCGGAACGGACCTCTCTCTGGGCTCGCGCCGCAGCCCCTGCTGGGTGCGGCTGGATCTGCCCGCCCCGAAACCCGATTCCGGCCAGGCCTGGTTCCTGGAGCTGGAGAAGGGGATCATCGACCAGGTGGACCTCTATCTACCCCTGATCCAGCCCCCGGGGGAGTGGCTGCAGGTCGCGGCCGGGATCCTCCGTCCCCGACCCCCGGAGCAGGAGGATTTCCGCAGCCAGGTCTTCCGCCTGCCCGCCGACCTGGACTGGGGGCGGCCCTGCTACCTGCGCCTGGCCTGCCGAATGCCGTTGAGCATGAACCTGCGGTTGTGGAGCGACGACGGCCTGCTGGCCATGGTCTACCGCGACAGCCTGGCCTTCGGTCTGATCTACGGCGTCATGGGCGCCATGCTCCTGTTCAATCTGGCGATGTACCTCTCCCTGCGCGACCGGGTCTACCTGAACTATCTGGCCTTGGTGGGCAGCATGCTCCTGGCCCAGGTGGTGATGCAGGGCCATCTTCGCTCGTTGCTCACCATGCCCAGCCCCACCCTGCCCCAGCTCCAGAGCTTCACCATGGGCTGCTCGCTGTTTTTCGCCGCCCTGTTCACCCGCGGGTTCCTGCTGACCCCGGTCAACGCCCCCTTCTGGGACAAGCTTCTGAACGTCTTCATGGTCATGGCGTTGGGAGTGCTGTTCCTCTCGGCCATGAACCGGGCCGACCTGGCCCTGGGGCTGGGCTACGTCGCCGCCACCCTGGGCCCCATCCACGGCCTGATCGCGGGCTGGGTCTGCCTGCGGCGGGGGTTCCGACCGGCGGGGTGGTTCATGCTGGCCTGGCTGGCCCTGCTCCTGGGCGTCCTGGGTTTCCTCCTGGGCCATCTGGGCCTGGCCCCCAAGCTGACCCTGGTCCTGCCCGCCAGCCGGACCCTGGCCGCGGTCCTGCTCGCCTTCGCCCTGACCCTCCGGGTGCGCGAGCTGCACCAGGAGCGGGAGCAACTGGCCCAGAGCCAGCGCCGCTATCGCGAGATGTCCATGACCGACGGCCTGACCGGACTCTACAACCGGCGCTATTTCGAAAGCCGCCTGGCCAGCGAGCTGGACCACGCCCGGCGGCTGGACAACCCGTTGTCCCTGATCATGCTGGACTTGGACGATTTCAAGGCTTTCAACGACCGCCACGGCCACCTGGCTGGAGACCAGGTCCTCAAGGCCCTGGCCGCGGTCCTGCGCCTGAGCCTGCGCGAGGGCGACTGCGCCTGCCGCTATGGCGGGGAGGAGTTCGCGGTGATTCTGCCGGCCAGCGACCTGGAGGGGGCCCGGCTGGTGGCCGAGAGGGTGCGCGCCGGCATGGAGCGGGGCCTTTTTCGCGAGACCCCGGGCTTGGCGGCCGAGGTCACCCTCAGCCTGGGTGTGGCCCGGCTGCGCGATGACGAGGACGCCCACGGCCTGGTGGCCCGGGCCGACCTGGCCCTGTACCGCGCCAAGGCCGCCGGCAAGAACCGGGTGGAGATGGCCGACTAGCTAGGGCAGCGGCAGGACGTAGGCCAGCATCATCCAGAAATGGCAGAAGCTGCCGCCCAGGACGAAGAGGTGCCAAATCTCGTGGAAGCCGAAACGGCCGGGCCAGGGGTCGGGGCGCTTGAGGGCGTAGATCACCGCTCCGCCGGAGTAGCACAGCCCGCCCAGGCCCAGCCAGACCAGTCCGCCCAGGGGCAGGCCGTGCCAGAGGGGGGAGATGGCGGTCAGGGCGGCCCAGCCCAACAGCAGATAGACGGCGGTGGAGAGCCAGCGGGGGGCCTCCAGCCAGAAGAGCTTCATCAGGATGCCCAACAGGGCCACCCCCCAGACCGCGCCCAAGAGCGACCAACCCCAGGCCCCGCGCAGGGGCACCAGGCACAGGGGGGTGTAGGTGCCGGCGATGAGGAGGAAGATCATCACGTGGTCCAGGCGGCGCATGACCAAGGTGCCGCGCTCGCTCAAGCGCAGGCTGTGGTAGAGGCCGCTGGAGGTGTAGAGCAGGACCATGGCCGCGCCATAGACCGAGAAGGAGACCACGTGCCAGGCGCTGGCGTAGATGGCGGCCAGGGTGACCAGGATGGTCAGGCCCAGGGCCGCGGCCAGGGCCCCGGCCAGGTGGGAGACGGCGCTGAAGGGATCTTTCATGCAGGTGAACATTTTCGCACCGTCCCGGGCAAGAGGTTTGAGTTCGACTATACCCCCACCGACGAGGCGAAGCCAGACGCGCAAGGGCACAGATGGCGGGTGGGTTGGCGAAATTCGGTCCGGGGGCTGGGAAAAGGCCGTCCCGGGCCCATAATTGGGGCATGTCCGACCGCGCCCAAGCCACCCTGCTCCTGATTCTGGCCGCCGTGCTCTGGAGCTCGGGCGGCCTTTTGATCAAGCTGGTGGATTGGACGCCCCTGGCCATCGCCGGCGCGCGCAGCGCCGTGGCCGGGATTTTGGTGGCCCTTTTGCTGCGCGGTCGGCTGGGGGTGGACTTCAGCCGCCCCCAGCTCGTGGCCAGCCTGGCCTACGCCGGGGCGGTGATCAGCTTCGTGACCGCCACCAAGCTGACCACCGCCGCCAACGCCATCCTGCTGCAATACACCAGCCCCCTCTACGCCGCGCTGTTGGCCCCGCGCCTTTTGGGCGAGCCCACCCGGCGCGGCGACTGGCTCTTCATCGCCCTGGCCCTGATCGGCATGGGTCTGTTCTTCGGCGATAAGCTCAGCCCCCAGGGCCTGGGCGGCAACCTGCTGGCGCTGTTTTCCGGCCTGTGCGTGGCGGTGCTGGCCCTGGCCCTGCGCCGGACCGGCGCGGCATCCTCCAGCCCCATCGCCCTGGGCAACTTCCTGGCCGCGCTGATCTGCCTGCCCTTCGTCCTGGCCGCGCCCTGGCCGGGCTGGGAGGCCCTTGGCATCATCGCCCTGTTGGGGGTGGTGCAGCTGGGTCTGCCCTACTACCTCTACTCCCTGGCCGTGCGCCGGGTCTCGGCCCTGGAGGCGACCCTGATCCCGGCCCTGGAGCCGGTCCTCAACCCGCTGTGGGTGGCCCTGTTCCTGGGCGAGATCCCGGGCTGGTGGTCGATGGTGGGCGGGGTGGTGGTGCTGGGGGCGGTGACGGCCTGGGGGCTGCTGCGCTCCCGGGCCCGGGTGCGGGTGGCCTGAATCCGGCGCGCCGTCGGGAGTCTCTCCGGGATTTTCATCTCCGCGCCCACGCGGACAAGGATCTTCTTGACGCCCGGGCGGTCTGCCGTTCTTGACACCGCCAAACCCAGCGTATAGGTTAGGGCCAATCGGTGAGCACTATCCCTTAGGAGAGGGGGATTCGTAATGATTTCCATAGAACAGATCGTGGCCCGGGAGATTCTGGATTCGCGCGGCAACCCCACCGTGGAATGCGACGTCCTGCTGGAGGACGGCAGCCTGGGCACCGCCGCGGTGCCCAGCGGGGCCAGCACCGGCGAACACGAGGCCCTGGAGCTGCGCGACGGCGACAAGAGCCGCTACCTGGGCAAGGGCGTGCGCAAGGCGGTGCTGAACATCGAGGAGGTCATCGCC
>JAIWNN010000034.1 GCA_020216805.1 Desulfarculus sp.
CCGGAACTGACCGGCCTGGACGGCCTGGACCAGGTGCTGATCGATCAGACCATGATCGACCTGGACGGCACCGCCAACAAGTCCAAGCTGGGGGCCAACGCCATCCTGGGCGTGTCCATGGCCGTGGCCCGGGCGGCGGCCAACGCCCTGTTGATCCCGCTGTTCCGCTACCTGGGCGGGGCCTACGCCCGGGTGCTGCCCATGCCGATGATGAACATCCTGAACGGCGGGGCCCACGCCCCCAACAACGTGGACATCCAGGAGTTCATGATCGTGCCGGTGGGGGCCGAGAACTTCGGCGAAGCCCTGCGCATGGGGGCCGAGGTCTTCCACTCCCTGAAGAAGGTCCTGAGCGACCGGGGCCTGGTCACCAGCGTGGGCGACGAGGGCGGCTTCGCCCCCAACCTGGCCGACAACGACGAGGCCATCCAGGTGATCCTGACCGCCATCGAAAAGGCCGGCTACATCCCGGGCGAGCACGTCTCCCTGGCCCTGGACAGCGCCGCCAGCGAGTTCTACAAGGACGGGCTCTACGTCTTCCACAAGAGCGACGGCAGCAAACGCAGCGCCGGCGAGCTGGTGGAGTTCTACGCCAACTGGGTGGACAAGTACCCCATCGTCAGCATCGAGGACGGTCTGGCCGAGGACGACTGGGAGGGCTGGAAGCTGATCACCGACCGCCTGGGCGACCGGGTGCAGCTGGTGGGCGACGACCTTTTCGTGACCAACACCGAGCGCCTGGCCCAGGGCATCGAGCAGGGCGCGGCCAACTCCATCCTGATCAAGCTCAACCAGATCGGCAGCGTCACCGAGACCCTGGCCTGCATCGACCTGGCCCGCCGCAACGCCTACAACCAGGTGGTCAGCCACCGCTCCGGCGAGACCGAGGACACCTTCATCGCCGACCTGGCGGTGGCGGTGGGTTGCGGCCAGATCAAGACCGGCAGCCTCTGCCGCTCCGAGCGCATCTGCAAGTACAACCGCCTGCTGCGCATCGAGGAGGAGCTGGGCGACACCGCGCTGCTGGCCAAGCCCTTCTGATCCCGCCCGAACGCGACCCCGGCCCCGCCGCACCAGGCGGGGCCGTTTTTTTGCGGCGGAACGCTCCGGCCACCCGACCGGCGGCAACCTGGAAAAGCTTGACAGATTGGCCCCATACAGGATAGCCTCGGGCAGACTCCAACCCTGGTCCGGGAGGATGAGGTGAAGGCTGTGGGCATGAGAATCGCTGTCGGCTGTCTGCTGGCCCTGTCGCTCCTGGCCGGCGGTTGCGCCTACACCACGGTTACGGCCAAGGAGCGCATTCCCAAGCCCGGCCCGCCGCAGCAGGTGGGTCTGTCGGCGGTGATGCAGCCGGTGAACGACCGCCGCGAGTGGCCGGCGGTGGCCAGCGATCAGCCGATCCCCAATGTGCGCATCTTCGCCCCGGAGATGACCCAGCAGCTGCGCCAGGACCTGCTGGCCAGCGGCCTGTTCGCCGCCCTGCCCGCTCCCAACTCCCCGGCCGCCAAGGACATCAAGCCCGAGTTGCGCATCAAGGTCACCAACTTCGTCATCACCAACCAGGGCACCAACGCCTGGATCATCCCCCACCTGCTCATCGACGGCGTGGCCCTGCCGGTCTTCACCGTCACCAACGTCTACAGCAAGGGCATGGTGGACCTGGGCGGCTACCTCACCCCCAGCACCCGCATCGGGGTCAACCTCCACGTCGACCTGGAATACGACGAGGGCCCGCCCGCGCCGCTGATCAAGCGCTCCTACGCCATCCGGGTGGAGATGGACCAGGTCAGCGAGCGCGAGCTGCTGAGCCAGATGCGGGATTACGCCACCTGGGGCGGCCAGGCCGGACGCGAATTCGGCCGCAAGGCCCTGCTGGAGCTGGCCCGTAACATCGCCGCCGATCCCAACTGGAAGCACCTGCCCACCCTGCGGCGGCTGGTGGCCGCCGAACAGGCGGTCAAGTCCGGCCTGCCCCTGGACCGGCAGGTGGCGGCGGCCGAGGAGGCCCTCAACCTGGCCTCCGCGCCCCTGACCATGACCGAGGAGGAGGTCAAGATCCTGCGCGACGGCTATCTGGACGCCAAGGCCCGGGCCACCATCGTCAACGACCTGCGCGCCACCTGGCTGGGCCTGTCCGGCCCCAAGGACCTCTCGGCCGAGCAGACGGTCAGCCCCGAGGAGGCGGAGGCCTTCTTCGACGACCCCAGGCTGCCGACCTATCAGATGCAGTCCAATTTCGCCCAACGGGCCATCGCCCTGGCGGTGCGGATCCTGACGCCGGTGGAAGCCACCCCCAAGGAGCCCGGCGGCCGCGGGGCCGAGGTGGTCAGTCTTCCCCCGGGACCCAGACCCCCGGCCGCGGCGGTGGCCACCGGCTCGCCCGGCACCAGCACCCCGGACCCAACCCCGGCCGGAGCGCCCAACCTCTCCACCGCCGCCGAGCCTCCGGCCCTGAGCCCGGCCCAGGCCCAGGCGCTGCGCCAGCGCCTCCAGACGGCCTTGGCCCAATTCCTGGCCGGCGACTTGCGCAAGCAGGTGCTGGCCACTAACCAGGCCGACAACGCCGTGGGCGCCGGCTGGCAACCCATGGCCGACCTGTTGGGGAGGGTCAACACTCCCTACATGCAGCGCTATCTCCAGCGCAGGGCGGGCTAGACCCGGCGGCGACGCCAGGCGGCCGGCGCGGAACAGGCCGATGCGGGTCATCCCCCCCAGCCACCAGGTGCTCTTCCTACCCCAGGGGCCGGAGGTGTTGGCCAACCTGGAGCTGGCCGGCCGCACCTGCTACAAGTCCGAGCACCGCATCACCCCCGACTCGGCCGCCAGCTTCGTGCGCGCCATCATCAAGAGCGGCCACCACAGCGTCATCGAGCACGCCTCGATCACGGTGCGCTTCGTCTGCGACCGCGGGGTGAGCCATGAGCTGGTGCGTCACCGCCTGGCCGCCTACAGCCAGGAGTCCACCCGCTACGCCAACTATGGCCAGGACCGCTTCGGCCGGGAGATCACCGTGATCCGCCCCCTGTTCTGGGCCAAGGGCAGCGCGGCCTACGCCCGCTGGGAGCAGGCCATGCGAGCGGCGGAAGCCGCCTACCTGGAGTTGCTGGACCAGGGGGCCAAGCCCCAGGAGGCCCGGGCGGTGCTGCCCAACAGCCTCAAGACCGAGATCGTCATGACCGCCAACCTGCGTGAGTGGCGCCATGTCTTCAACCTGCGCTGCGCCCCGGCGGCCCATCCCCAGATCCGCGAGATCATGCTGCCGCTGTTGGCCGAGCTATCCCAGGCCCTGCCGGTGATCTTCGAGGACCTGGCCCAACGCTTCGCCCCCGAGATCCAGCGCATGGCCGCCCTGCGCCGGGAGCTGGACCAGCCCCCGGCCTGAGCATCGGCGAGCAAACATCGGCTAATAGCGCGGCTGGGAGCCGAGGGGCGGCAGCAGAAGATTGCCGTCGGGGTCGCGGGGGGGATTGTCCGAGGGGGGCGGCAGCTTCTCCGGCGGCACGATCGGCTCCAGGGGCAGGGCGGGCATGATCGGCGGACCGGTCAGCACCACCGGCGGCGGGGGCGGCGTGGCGCCCTCCTCGTAGGCCTTGATCACCTCCTGCAGCCACATTCGCCGCACCCGGGCCGCCTTGCGCAGGTCCTGGGTGTAGGCCTTCTTCTCCGCCGTGTGGAAGGCGTAGTAGGCCTCGCGGTAGCGGCCTTCGTCGAGCAGGTCCTGGGCGTAGCGGTACAGCTGCTGGGACTCGCCCATGCCCAGGTAGCGCTCCTCGATGGCGCGGGTGGAGGAGGGCTCGGTGCCGCTGGCGCAGCCGCCCAGCAGCAGCAGGACGGCCAACAGTCCCAGGGCATGATGACGCGAAAACCTCATGCGACACTCATCGGCAGCCGGGGGGCGGGACTTGAAGGGGTTGGTTCAACGCCGGATGCTGATGGCCGCGGCGGCGTCCCGGCAGACCGAGCGCCCGCTCTCGGAGACGCAGGCCACCGACCAGAACCACATGAACAGGGCCATGACCACCACGCCCAAACCCAGCCAGAGCACCGCCCCGCGCGGCACCCGGCCAAAGAGCACCGCCCGGACCAGGCGGCGACACTTGCCGACCGAACCGGCGGGCTCGAGTTCGGGCAGCTGGCACTGGGGTCCGTCCTTGCCGAAGTAGCGCATGGGTGCTCCCTGTGGGGCGCCAGGGGCGGAAGGGGTTAGTCCTCTAAGCGCCACTATAGGGCAGCCCGACGCCTTCCGCAAGCAAAACTAGAGTATTTCCAGCCAATTTATCACCTTGTCAGCGCCGCCACAGGCTGCACAGCGTCCGTCCGGCGTAGAGGGTCTTTTCGTGGGTCATGGTCTCGGGCCGGAAATGGGGGCCATAGACCAACAGTCGTCCCCGCCAGGGATCGGGCAAGATTTTCTCCAGCCAGGCCAGGGGCTTGTCCGGATAGATGAACAACAGGTCGTAGGGGCTCAGGTCCACCTGGCGCAGGTCGCCCAGGATGAAGCCGGCCCGGCTTAGGCCCAATTCGGCGGCCAGATGCCGCGCCACGGCTACCAGCTCGGGATCGGCTTCGATTCCGGTGGCTTGGGTGTAAAGCGCCGCCAGGAGCACCGCCCGGCCGTCGCCGCTGCCCAGGTCGGCGAAATGCCGGAAGCGGCCCAGCTCCAGGGCCGCGAACAGCTCGGCCAGCTCCTCGGCCACCGAACAGGCCCACATCCCGGCCGGGGTCATCTTGTAGGGCTCCTCCAGGGAGTCCTGATAGCGGCCCACCGCCCCCAGCACCGCCGCCACCTCCGCGGGAGAGGGGGGGGAGAATGGAGAGGAAGAGGAAGAGGAAGAGGAAGAGGGGGAGAAAGGCATGTGGGGGAACCCTTTTGGGGGCCCAAAAGGGTTCCCCCACACCCCCTCCCAAAAAGCCGAGGGGGGCTGGTTGGCGATCTTGGGGCGCGTTCCGTTACACCTGGTAGCCCATCAGCATCTGGTGGTCCACCTTCAGGCAGCGGTCCTGCACCACCAGCAACCCGCAGACCCGGGCATAGGCCGCCGCCTCCTCGTTGCGCACTCCCTGCTGGAGCCAGAGGCACTTGGCCCGGGCCGCCACCGCCTGGCGGGCGATCTCCGGCGCGTGCTCGCTGGAGCGGAAGACGTCCACGATGTCCACCGCTTCGGGGATGGAGGCCAGGTCGGGGTAGCACTTCTGGCCCAGGATGGTTTCGGCCTTGGGGTTGACCGGGATGATCCGGAAGCCGCGCTGCTGGAGGTAGGCGGCCACCCGGTGGCTGTCGCGGGCGGGATCGGGGGAGAGCCCCACCACCGCCACCACCCGGCACTGACCCAGCAGGTCCTTGATGTGTTCGGGCTTGGGGTTGGGGCTGGGCGCGGGATTGGCTTCCATGTCCGTCTCCGGCGTGGGTGCGTCCTGATGTTACCACCTCTCGGCCATCACCGGCAAATTCGCCGGGGAGCGGCGGGGCTCCAGCACCCGCTGGATCAACGACAGACGCAGGCCCAGGCGGCGCAGCTCCTCCGGGTCCAGGCCGGCGGTCAAGGTCGGCAGCCAGGCCGCGCCACCCCCGGGCAGGTGGCGCAGCAGGGCGTGCAGGGCCAGGGCGGATTCCGCGCCGGGAGGCGTCGGCGGCAGGGGGCAGGCGGCGCAGTCCGGCGGGCCCTCGCCGCGCGCCGCCTGTTCATGGCAATGGGCGCAGTCCAGGGCGGGATAGTCGGTCCGGGCGCGCAAGAAGGTCTCCAGGGCCTCCAGCTCGGCGGCCAGGGTTTGGTCCAGCCAGGGCGGGCAGAGGCCGGTCAGGAGGCGGTCCAGCAGGGCGGCCGGCAATTGGCCCAGGCGGGCGGGAGCAAAGGCCGCCGCCAGGCCACCCGGACCGACCACCTCCTCCCATCCCACCACCCGGCGCTCCAGCAAGGCCAGGGCCAGGCAGGCTGGCCCCGGAGACTGGCGGGCCAGGGGCTCCCAGGCCAGGGGCGAGACCGGGCGCAGGCGCAGGCGGGCCGGGCCGAGATCCAGGATTTGGGCGGGCGGGGCGTGCATGGGGTCATGATGGGGGGCCAGACGGCGGCCGGCCTGGGAGGCGTTTCGCGAATTGAGGGTGATGGTAAGGGGTGATTGCTTCGCCGCGCTCGCGATGACGGACAAGCTAAATTTAAATAAAGCGTTACATCAATGAACCCCCTCGCCGTGTAAACGAGTCTGGCTACTGGAAGACCTACCCCCCTTTCGCCTTTTTGGAGGGGGGTCCGGGGGGAACCTTTTTGGGCACCAAAAAGGTTCCCCCCGCGCTCTCTTATCTTCCTTCCCTCCCTCCCTTCTCTCCCCTACCCCTGGGCGGGGCGAAGGTCGGCGAGGGCGAGTTCCAGGTGGCGGCCGCCGAAGTTGTTGGGTCGGGGGGTGGCGACGACGTCCAGGCGTTGGCCGGGGACGGGTTGGTGGTGGGCCAGGCCAAAGCCGATGGCGGCCAGGCGGTGGGAGGCCTGGGTCAGTTGGAGTTTGAGGTGGCCCTGACCGACCGGGCGGCTGTCGGCCACCTCGAGGTCGCGCAGGAGCAGACAGGGCTCGGGGTTGTGGGCGCCAAAGGGTCCCAGGCGCTCCAGCCAGGTCATGGTGTCGGGGCCCAGGTCGGACAGCTCGGCCTGGGCCTCGATGATCAGCGGCGGCCCGGCCGGTCCGGGGGGCAGGGCGGCGGCGGCGGCCTGGGCCAGGCCCTCGGCCAGGCGGGGCAGCAGGGGGGTGGCCAGGGTGGCTCCGGCGGCCAGGGCGTGGCCGCCGAAATGATCCAGGAGGTGTTCCAGGCCGCAGAGGGCCTGTTGCAGATGGAAGCCGGGCAGGCTGCGGCCGGAGCCCACCGCGTGGCCGTTCTCCACCGCGAAAAGCATGGTTGGTCGGCCCAGGCGCTCCACCAGGCGGCTGGCCACGATGCCCAGGACGCCTCGGTGCCAGTCGGGATGGGCCAGGACCAGGCAGCCGGCGGCCTGCTGGGCGGGGTCTTGGGCCAGCATTTCCAGGGCTTGCTGGAAGATCTCCCGCTCCAGCTCGCGCCGGTCCTGGTTGAGGCGGTCCAGCGCGGCGGCCAGTTTCAGGGCCTGGGCGTGATCGGGGCAGAGCAGGAGCTCCAGGGCCAGGTCGGGGGAGTCCAGGCGGCCGGCGGCGTTGAGGCGGGGGGCCAGGGCGAAGCCCAGATCGCGCTCGTCCAGGACCCCGCGCAGGCCGGCCACCTGGGCCAGGGCGGCCAGCCCCACCCGGCGGCCCTGGTTGATGACCTTGAGCCCCTCGGCCACCAGCACGCGGTTGTGGTCCAGGAGCGGCACCACGTCGGCGCAGGTGCCCAGGGCCACCAGGTCCAGGCTTAGGCGCAGGTTGGGCTCCGGGCGGTCGGCGGAAAAGTGCCCGGCCTCGCGCAGGGCGGCGCGCAGGCCGGCGGCCAGGTAGAAGGCCACCCCCACCCCGGCCAGGTGGGGGCCGAAGCCGCAGCAGGCCTGCTGGGGGTTGATCACCGCCTCGGCCGGGACCAGGGGGCCGGTCGGCACCTGGTGGTGATCGCTGACCACCACCGGCAGGCCCAGGGCGTGGGCCGCCTCCACCCCGGCCTGGTCGCTGATGCCGCAGTCCACGGTGACGATGATTTTCGCGCCCCGCTGGTGCAGGCGCTGGGCGGTTTTGGGCGAGAAGCCGTAGCCGTCGCGCAGGCGGTGGGGCAGGTCCCAGACCGCCGGCGCGCCGCACTGGCGCAGGAAGTCCACCATCAGGGCGGTGGAGGTGATCCCGTCGGCGTCGTAGTCGCCGGCCACGCCGATGGTGCGCCCCTCGCGGATGGCCGGCACCAGCAGCTTGAGCGCGGCCTCCAGGCCGGCCAGGTCGCGGGGCGGGGGCAACTGGTCCAGGCCGGGGGCCAGGAAGGCGCGGGCCGAGTCGGGCTCGGCCTGGCCGCGATGGACCAACACCTGGGCCAGCCAGGGCGGCAGGCCCAGCTCGCGGGCCAGGCGTCTGGCCCGGCGGGGGGTGGGCGGGGTGAGCCGCCAGGGGCGTTGAATGGGTGGTGGAACCATGGCCACCACTATAGACGGTGGTCGGTTGGGGGTCAAGCACCGGATATGGGGTGTGGATTGGTGGGAGGAAGGCCCATTGGCGGCCCTAAACCGAGGACCTGGGGCAAATGACTGGGGCTTTCGTCACGGCGAAGGGCTGGCGGGCGGCGCGGCAATCTCTTTCCATTAACCAGGGAGATTGCTTCGCTGCGCTCGCAATGACAGAGAAAGTGGACAGCGGAGCGTAACGATTGAGGAATTACGTCATTGCGAGGAGCCGTGAGGCGACGCGGCGATCTCTTTCCACAAACCGGAGAGATTGCTTCGCTGCGCTCGCAATGACCAACCAGGAAAAACCCGATAGGGAAAAGAGGCCCGAGGGTTAGCGACTGGCCGGGAATCAGTCCTCCCGGTCCTCGTCGTCCTCGGCCGTGGCCCGGGCGGCCAACTGCCCGCAGGCCGCGCCGATCTCGGCCCCGCGCGAGCGTCGGAAGAGCGCGGTGAGGTTGTTGTCGATCAGCACCCGCTGGAAGGCCAGCACCGTGGCCTCGTCCGGGGCTTGGAACCCGGCCCCCTCGTGGGGGTTGAAGGGGATCAGGTTGACCTTGCACTTGAGGCCCCGGCACCACATGGCCAGTTCCAGGGCCTGCTCGGGCCGGTCGTTGACCCCGCCCAGCAGGACGTACTCCAAGGTGACGCGCCGGGTGGGCTTGAGGGGATAGGCCAAGAGCGCGGCCTTCAAGGTGGCCAGGGAGAAGCGGCGGTTGACCGGCATCAAGCGGCTGCGCAGGGCGTCGTTGGGGGCGTTGAGGCTGACCGCCAGGGCGGCGGGGGAGTTCGCGCCCAGGTCGGCCAGGCGGTCGGCCAGGCCCACGGTGGAGATCGTCACCCGGCGCTGGCTCATCTGCAGGCCGTGCTCGCCCAGGATGTGGCCCAGGGCGACGAGCAGATGGTCCAGGTTGTCCAGGGGCTCGCCCATGCCCATGAAGACCAGGTTGGTCAAGGGGCGGGCCTGGTCCACCAGGCGGCGGGCGGCCAGCACCTGGCCCACGATCTCGGCCGGGCGCAGGTGGCGGGTGAAGCCCAGGGCGCCGGTGCGGCAGAACTTGCAGCCCATGCGGCAGCCCACCTGGGAGGAGACGCAGAGGGTGTGGTGGTCCTCCTCCGGAATCAGCACCCCTTCGATCCGCGCGCCGTCCTCCAGCTCATAGAGCAGCTTGCGGGTGCCGTCGGCGGAGGTGTGGATCTCGGCCGGCGCGAGGTCGGTCAGCCGGGCGGTCTGGGCCAGGCGGGCGCGCAGGTTCTTGGAGAGGTCGGTCATCTCCGCGAAATCCCTGGCCCCGCCCAGGTAGAGCCAGCGCAGGACCTGGCGGGCGCGGAAGGGCTTCTCGCCCAGGGCGACCAGGAGGTCCTGCACCCCCTGGGGGGGCAGGTCGCGCAGATCGGGCTGGATGGCGGGGTTGCTCATGGGCCTAATATACCAGCCCCCGGCCGGGCGCGCGCCGCCGGCCGCCCGGGGCCGAGAAGCCTTGCTTTCGAGGGAGGGGGCACTATAATCTCAATCAGTAATCACCCTTGGATCGGAAGCGCCATGGCCATCCTGCCCATCCGTTGCTATCCCGACCCCGTCCTGGCCCAGAGCTGCCGTCCGGTGGAGGCGGTGGACCGCGCCTTGGTGGAGTTGGCCGAATCCATGGCCGAGACCATGTACGCCGCCCCGGGCATCGGCCTGGCCGCGCCCCAGATCGGCCAGTCGCTGAGCCTGGTGGTCATCGACACCGCGCCGGCCGAGGAGCGCGGCTCCCCTCTTTTCCTGTTCAACCCCCAGATCGTGGCCATGAGCGGCCGGACGGTCTACAACGAGGGCTGCCTGTCCATCCCCGGATACACCGCCGACGTGGACCGGGCCGAGAAGGTGGTGGTCACCGCCCTGGACCGCGAGGGCCGGCCCATCACCATCGAGG
>JAIWNN010000035.1 GCA_020216805.1 Desulfarculus sp.
CCGAGGGTCTGACCGCCATCTGCCTGCAACACGAGATCGACCACCTGGCGGGCAAGCTGTTCCTGGACCGCATCAGCACGCTCAAGCGGGCGCTGTACCGCAAGCGCCGGCTCAAGGAGCTCAAGAAAAAGGGCGACTAGGGGGGCGCCCCTGTCCGCCGTCATCGCCCGCCTGATCGCGCCACCCGGGTTTTTCCGCCGGCCCGATGGCTTTCGCCTCGACCGCGCCAGGCTCCCACCGGAGCGGGCGAGGGACGGACGAAGGTCGGCGCCCCCTGACCCGTCGCTGGGGGCCCAGGCACTGGGCCGACCGTTTTATCTCCGTCGCGGCGCGCGACCGCGCCAGGCCCGGGTGCGCTCCAACATTCGGCAGACGGTGCAGGTGCCCACGTGGGTGGGGTGGCCGCAGACCTGGCAGGCCGCGCCCGGGCTCGGGGGGGCGGGTGGTCCGGCCGCCCGGCGCAGGAAGCCCAGGTAGAGGTCGCGTTTGGTGCCGGGCATCTTGGATTCCAGATAGCGCATGGCCTCCTGGTAGTAGGGCAGGGTGGCGCCCTTGGCTCCGGAGCAGGAGCCCTGGGCCACCGGCAGTTGGTGGGCGGTGGCGTAGGCCAGGATCTCGTCGCCGCCCAGCCGACACAGCGGCTTGATTTTTTTGACGAAGCCATCCTGCCAGGCATCCAGGACCGGCCAGGTGCGATCCAGATGGTCCTGGCGGCCGTGCAGCAGGTTGCCCAGCATGCGGCCGGTCTCGTCGTCCAGGTGGTGGCCGGTGGCCAACACCGGCAAGCCCATCTCCAGGCAGACGCGGTTGAGGTAGTAGCGCTTCAGACTCCCGCAGACGGCGCAGAACTCGCGTTTGTTGGCCCAGACCACCTCCTGCACCGTGGCCCCGGCCAGATCCGCCAGGCGCCGTACATGCAGCGGTCGGCCCAGGAGCCGGGCCATGGCCTGGCTGGCCTCCAGCGAGGCCTCGGAGAAGGGCCCCAGCTCCAGCCGCAGGTGCAGGCCCTGGGCCGGATAGCCCAGCTCGCAGAGGATGCGCCACAGGGCCAGGGAGTCCTTGCCCCCGCTGATCGCCACCAACACCGGCTGCCCCGGCTCCAGCATTTGGAAACGTCGGATCGCCTTGTCCACCTGGCGGTGGATCACCAAGTCCAGGCAGGCGTCGCAGAAGCGGGCGTTGTGCTGGGGAAAGCGGAAGCGGGCCGGAGCCTTGCAGCGGGTGCATTTCATGCCGGGGTCGGTCATGGCCGGCAGTATATCGCATGGACGGCGGGGCGTCGAGGGATTGGCATAGCAATGCAGTATGGTATGGGAGGGGCGAGAGGGGGGGCGGTCAGTCCCCGCGGTTGGGTTGGGACAGGCGCTCCAGCTCCTCCCAGGTGGCGAAGGCCCGCTCCAGCTCGGCGTCCAGCTCCGCGATGCGGGCGGTGACCGCCGCCACCTGCTTGCCGGCCGCGGCGTACCAGGAGGGGTCCGCCACCAGGTCGTGGAGCCGGGCCAACTCGGCCTCCAGGCCCTCGATGCGGGCGGGGAGGGCGGCCAGCTCCTGTTTCTGTTGATATGTCAAACGCCTGGGTTGGTCGGGCCGGGGCGGGCGGGGGCGCTCCTTCTTGACTGGCTGGACCGGCTGCGGGGCGGCGTCCTGGCCGCGCTGCCGGCGATAGTCGTCGTAGCCCCCAGCGTATTCGCGCACCAGGCCGTCGCCCTCCAGGGCCAGGATGCCGGCGGCCACGTTGTTGAGAAACTGGCGGTCATGGCTGACCACCAGCACCGTGCCCGCGAACTCCACCAGCAGGGTTTCCAGCAGTTCCAGGGTGTCGCGGTCCAGGTCGTTGGTGGGCTCGTCCAGGACCAAGAGGTTGGCCGGCCGGGCGAAGAGCTTGGCCAGCAGGAGGCGGTTGCGCTCGCCGCCGGAGAGCACCCGCACCGGGCTGTGGGCGCGGTCGGGGGTGAAGAGGAAGTCCTTGAGATAGCTGACGACGTGGCGCGGCCGGCCCCCCACCAACAGCGATTCCTGACCGTCGCTCAGGTTGTCCTGCACGCTGCGGTCCGGGTCCAGCTCGGCCCGCATCTGGTCGAAATAGGCCGCCTCCAGGTTGGCCCCCAACTTGATCTCCCCGGCTTGGGGGGGCAACTGGCCCAGGAGCACCTTGAGCAGGGTGGTCTTGCCCGAGCCGTTGGGGCCGATGATCCCCAGCTTGTCGCCGCGCAGGATCACGGTGCTGAAGTCGCGGAACACCGGTTGGTCGGCGTAGGCGAAGGCGACCCCCTTGGCCTCGGCCACCACCCGGCCCGAGAGTTGGGCCGGGGCGGTTTGCATCCGGGCCGAGCCCAGCAGGTCGCGGCGCTGGGCGCGCTCGGCCCGCATCTGCAGCAGGCGGCGCACCCGGCCCTCGTCGCGGGTGCGGCGGGCCTTGATGCCCCGGTGCAGCCATTCCTCCTCCTGGGCCAGCTTGCGGTCGAACTTCTCCCGCCGCTCCCGCTCGATCAACAGGTGCTCCTCGCGTCGGCGCAGGAACTCGTCGTAGGGGCACTTCCAGTCGTAGATCGTCCCCCGGTCCAGCTCCACCACCCGGGTGGCCAGGGCCCGGGCGAAGGCGCGGTCGTGGGAAACGAAGACCATGGCCCCCCGCCGGGCCAGCAGGAACTGTTCCAGCCAGGCGATGGTGTCGATGTCCAGGTGGTTGGTGGGTTCGTCCAGCAGCAGCAGGCCGGGGCGGGCGGCCAGGGCCCGGGCCAAGAGCGCCCGGCGCTGGAGCCCGCCGGAGAGGGTCTCCACCCGGGTTTCGGCCGACAGGCCCAGACGGGTGATCACCGCCTGGAGCTGGTGGTCCAGGCGCCAGATCTCCTGCTCCTGGGCCGGCTCCAGGCCCAGGTCCCCGCCCTGGCCCCGGCGCAAGGCGATCAGGGCCCGACCCAGCCCCCCCAGGCCCTGGGCGGCCAGCTCGTAGACCGTCCCACCCAGATCCGGGGGGACGTCCTGGGGCAGGTGTCCGATCTCCAGGCCCTGGGCCCGGTTGACTTGGCCCTGGTCCGGCCGCTGAACCCCGGCCAGGATTCGCAACAAGCTGGATTTGCCGGCGCCGTTGCGTCCCAGCAGGCAGACCCGCTCGCCCTCCTGGACCTGGAAGCTGGCCGCGTCCAGGACCAAGGGGCCGCCAAAGGCCAGGCTCACCTCGCACAGACTGATCAGACCCATGGCTTTCCCCGCCGCCCGGGGTGGATGGGGGTGCGCTGGCCGGGCGACGTGGGAATCATACCGCGCGCGGGCCGCCGGGACATTGGGGTGCCGGACGGCGGGAACTTTTGTCGCGGCGGCGGGGCCGGGCGGAGGGTGGAAACCGGGGGCAAGCGATCATGTGAAAAGGGTGACAGGCCCAGGCCCAGGTTGATTATAGTAATCATTAAATTTTATAATACCATAGGGTTAAACAATATGAGCCATCCCCATGGTCATTGATCACCAACGGAGGCTTTCGACACACCGATTCAACATCGAGGATGCCTGCCAGGAGTTCAAACGTTAGCGAGCGATCAACCAGGCGGAAGGGAACGGACGTTACCGCGGACTGAAGAGTGTACGTCCTCAGACTGATCCCGACGGCTCGCAAGGAGGTGTCCCATGTCGTTCAGGCGCGCCAAGCTTTCCACCAAGCTGGTGATTCTTCCCGTCGCCGTGGCCCTGTGCATGGCCTCCATCTTTTTCTACTTGGTTCCCCAGATCAAGAACCGCCTGTTCATGGGCAAGCAGTTGGAAGTCAGGCAACTGGTGGAGAGCGCCGCCAGCCTGCTTGACCATTATCAGAAGCTGGCCGCCAGCGGGAAGATGACCAAGGAGCAGGCCCAGGAGGCGGCCAAGGCCGCGGTGGCCGATATGCGCTACTCGGGCGACCAGTATTTCTGGATCAACGACTTCGGCCCCCGTATGGTGATGCACCCCTACAACCCGCAACTGAACGGCACCGACCTGAGCAACAACCAGGATCCCAAGGGCAAGCGTCTGTTCGTGGAGTTCGCCAAGGTCTGCCGGGAGAAGGGCGAGGGCTTCGTGGACTACCTGTGGCCCAAGCCAGGGGCCACCGAGCCCCTGCCCAAGATTTCCTTCGTCAAGGCGATTTCCGGTTGGGACTGGATCGTGGGCAGCGGCATCTACGTGGATGACGTCAACGCCGAGATCAACCGCCTGATCATGACCATCCTCGCGGTGGCGGGGGCGGTTTTCCTGGGGGCGCTGGTGGCGGGGTTGTTCTTCGCCCGCTCCATCTCCCGGCCGGTGCGGCTTTCGGTGGCCGGCCTGACCGACGGCGCGGCCCAGATGGCGTCGGCGGCCAACCAGGTCAACACCGCCTCGCAACAGTTGGCGACCGGGGCCAGCCTGCAGGCGGCGGCCCTGGAGCAGAGTTCGGCCTCGCTGGAGGAGCTTTCCTCCATGACCAAGCGCAATGCCGAGAGCGCCTCCGAGGCCAACTCCCTGATGAGCGAGGCCCAGGCGGTGGTGTCCGAGGCCAACGCCGCCATGGCCGAGCTGCGCCAAGCCATGCACCAGATCACCTCCGCCAGCAACGAGACGGCCAAGATCATCAAGACCATCGACGAGATCGCTTTTCAGACCAACCTGTTGGCCCTGAATGCCGCGGTGGAGGCGGCCCGGGCTGGGGAGGCCGGGGCGGGCTTCGCGGTGGTGGCCGACGAAGTGCGCAACCTGGCCCAGCGGGCGGCCGAGGCGGCCAAGAACACCACCAGCCTGATCGAGGGCAACATCAGCAACATCAGGGCCGGCTCCACCCTGGTCACCCGGGCCGACGAGTCCTTCGCCCGCGTGGAGCAGAGCGCCCGCAAGGTCGGCCAACTCATCGGCGAGATCGCCGCCGCCACCGGCGAGCAGTCCCAGGGCATCGGCCAGATTGCCACGGCGGTGGCGGAGATGGACAAGGTGACCCAGCAGAACGCCGCCGGGGCCCAGGAGACCGCCGCCGCCGCCGAGCAGATGACCGCCCAGAGCGAGCAGATGGTGGCCACGGTCCAGATTCTGACCGAGCTGGTGGAGGGCGACAGCCGCCGCCGGTCCGCCCCCCGCCGTCGGGGCAAGCTGGCCGGTCCGTCCCGGCGCCCGGCCCTGCCCCACCTGGCGGCCGGACCCACGGGTGGCGCGAAGGAGGCGAGGGCCGACTTCGAGACCTTCTAGGCCGAGGCACGAGGCAAGGGCGGCCCCCCTTCCGGCGGGAGGGGGGCCGCTGGTTTGACCCCGGCCAAGGCCAGCGACCGGGATGGGCCCCCAAGGTGAAGGCCGGCCCACGGCCTTTTCCGGCCATCCCACCGTGTCCGACACCGGAGGGAAGCCCCAAAGTGAAGGCCGGCCCACGGGGGCCGGCCGGAGGGAGGCGGTTAAAGGTTCTGGTCTCGGGGTCATGTCATGGCCGTCGCGGCGTATTGCGCGCCGGCGGCGCTTCCTAAGCCTAAACGCTAAACGATGCGATCACTCCGTTTTGGGTCTCGTCTCGTCCGCCTCCCATGTTCCCAGTATGCGCAAGCCCGGCCGGGGCTGTCCAGGATAAACCATGCGGTGGGCTAAATAAATCCACCCAGCTATGTTAGCCGCCTATTCGGTGTAATACCACGAGCCCACCACCAGGCCCGGGCCGGAGACGATGCGCGCCGGGCGCTTGCCGCAGACCCCCAGGCCGCCGCGGGGAAGCCGTCCTCAGCCCAGGGGCGGCAACCCCCGCAGGAAGGGGGCCAGGCCCTGGGCGTCGAAAGCCAGGGCAAAGGGTTCGCCCACCAGCTCCAGGTCCGGCCGCCCGGCCGCCTCGGCGGCTAAAGCCGGGCTCACCGCCAGATATTCCAGGTCTTTGGTGTTGACGATCCAGGCCAGGCGCAGGCTCTCCGGGCTCCAGAGGCCGATGGTGTCCAGGGCGGCCTGGATGGCCTCCCGGTCGCTGTCCAGGACGATGGGCAGCCGCGCCTTTTCCGGGGCGGCGGCGGTGATGCAGTTGAAGGCGGTCAGCCGCGGGTCAACCTTGTCCGCCGCCCGCCGGGTGATGAAGTCGGCCAGGCCGATGCCGGTGGCGTTGCCATAGGTCTTGGCGGTCAGGTCGCGCACCACCACCCGCAGGATGCGGGGCGTCTCGCATTCCTTTTCGTAGATGTTCATGATCCGGCCGATGACCTTGGTGTCCATGCCGGCGCCGGAGACGTCCTTGCCCAGCTCGTCCACCAACAGAATATCCAGCTCGTCGAAAGGCAGGGCCGGCTTGGTCTGCCGGGACTCGGCCAGGAGCCGGGCCTCGTCGCGGGCGATGTCGGCCACCGGCACCGCCTCCAGGCGGCGCAGGCGGTTGTGGTGGTCCTCCAGGATGGCCACCCCGCCCAGGACCCTGGTGTGGGCGTAGATGGCCTGGGCGATGGTCAGGATCGCCCGCTCATATCCGATCCGCACCGCCAACTGGTGCATGGTCAGGGCGCCCAGGTGGCGGCCCAGTCCCACCACCGTCATCTTGAGCAGGCCGGATTCGGTGGCCCCGAGGTACTCGGTGTGCTCCTTGATCCGGTTGACCAGGATCACGTGGTCGGCCTGGGCCGCCGCCCGGTCCACGTGGACCGGCACCCCGTGGTGGACGCTGGCCACCTGGACCATCTCCAGCCCGCGATGGATGGGGGCCCCCAGCCGGTCCTCGGTCAGCCCCATGTGCTCCAGCACCTGGGGCTGGCCCTCGGCGGTGCCGCCGCCGTGGCTGCCCATGGCGGGAAAGATCACCGGCTTCGCCCCGCGCGCTTTGATCGCCGCCACCAGGGCCGCCAGGACCTCGCCCAGGCACTCGATGCCCCGGCTGCCGGCGGTGACGAGCACGGTCTGGCCCGGCCCCACCGGGTCCAGCAGGCCGGTGCGGGCCAGCTCCCCGGCCAGCGCCTGGGCGGGGTCGGGGCGCTGGGAGGGCGGGAATATTTGGCGGAGCATCTGCATGCGGGGTAGCATCGTTGACCTCCCGGAGAAATGCCTGGGGTTCCGCGCTGGGCCGGCGATAGTTTAACCGGCCGCCAGGGCCCGGGCCAGGTCCACCGCCCGGGCCGCGCCCTGGTGGCGCAAACGGAGGCCGACCGACGGCGGGCTTGTCAACTCCTTGGCCTGGGTAGCATAATTGAGTAGTCACCTGCCAGCCTCGGCCGCCGGGCGGGGGGCGGGGGGGCGGGGTGACGCAACTAGTATGGAAACGTGGCCTCAACCAGAGCCTGCCCAGATCCTAACTCAGCCTGTCCCAATCAGATTTTTTATCGTCGGTAGGCGGGTCAACCCCTTTCGAGCGGGGGCGATTCCTCCCGCCGGGATAACCCAGCGCTGGGGCGGGTCGCCTTGATCCGGCCGAGGATTGTGGATGCCACCAGTTGCTCCAGGCGAAACCGAAGACTCCACCCGAGCCCAACCACGGGCGCAGAGCCTGCAAGCCTTCCTGGCCCGTATGATCTGGGTCTGCGTCCTGCCCCTGGTCCTGGTGTCGATCTATCTGGCCATGGACCAGGTGCGGGTCATGATCGCCAAGCTGGAGCATGACGCCCGCGACCAAGTCACCCAGGCCGTGCGCCTGGTGGATCGCCAGCTTCGGGAGCAGATCGCGACGCTGACCATGATGGCCGCCTCGCCCCTGCTCGACGATCCGCCGCAATGGGAGCCGTTCTATCGGGCCGCCCTCAACTTCCGCGCCAACTTCGGCGCCGATCTGGTGGTGGCCGACCTGTCCATGCGAATGCTGCTCAACACCCGTCTGCCCCTGGGGGCCGCCCTGCCTCGGTTGCCCGTGCCCCATGGTCACGCGGCGGTGGCGCAGGTGCTGGCCAGCGGCCAGCCGGCGGTGGGGGATGTGTTCTTGGGCCCCATCGCCAAGGAGCCCCTGGTGGCGTTGGCGGTTCCGGTGCGGCGGGAGGAGAAGATCCGTTATCTGCTGTTGAGCACCATCCCGACGCGGCATCTGCAGCAGATCCATGGCGATCACCTGACCCCCACGGATGGCTCCATCACTCTGTTCGACGGCAAGGGCGAGGTGATCGGCCGCTGGGGAGCGGTGGAGGGCCCGGCCCAGGGGGAAGGGCGGCGGTTCCAGGCCGAGTCGCTGGTGGCCCCCTGGTCGGTGGTGCTGGAGATCCCGGCCGCGGTCTATCGCACCCCCATCCTCTCCACGGTGGCGGCCCTGGTAGCGGGTATTCTATTGGTGACGCTGGCCAGCCTGGGGGCGGGGCGCTTCACCGCTCGGCGTCTGGGCCGGGCGGTGGCCTCCCTGGTCCAGGCGGAGCCGCCCCCGGGGCGAGTCAGGCCCATCGCCGAGATCGAGGTGGTGCGTGAACGTCTGGCCGAGGCTGCGGCCGCCCGTCAGGCGGCCGAGGACTCCCGGCGCGAAAGCGACCGTCGGTTTCGGCTGCTGTTCGAGTCGGCGGCGGTGCCTCTCTGCTTCGTCAGCGCCGACGGCCGACTGATCAACTTCAACCGGCGCTTCGAGCAGACCTTTGGCTACAGCCCCCAGGAGGTTCCCACCCTCGACCATTGGTGGCGGCTGGCCCATCCCGAACCGGAATACCGGCGCTGGGTGATCCAGACCTGGCACGAGGCGGTGGCAAGGGCCTTCCGGGAGGGGGCGGACATCACCCCCCAGGAATACCGCGTCACCTGCCAGGATGGCCGGGTGCGCACCATGATCGTCTCCGGCATCACCCTGGGCGAGGATGTGCTGGCCACCTTTTTCGACATCACCGAGCGCGAGCGGGCCGAGCGGGAGCTGCGCCAAAGCCAGGCCGCGATGCGGGGCCTGCTGGACTCCACCAGCGACTCGGTGGTCATGTTGGACCTGGACCATCGGGTCCAAGCGATCAACGAGGTCGCCGCCCACCGTCTGGGAACCAGCGTCGAGGCCATTCTGGGCAGATCGATCTTCGATTTTCTCCCCCCCGAGCTGGCGGCCAGCCGCCGCCAGCGCCTGGAGGCGGTGATCGCCTCCGGCCAGCCCGTGCGTTTCACCGACCAACGCCAGGGAATGCACTTCGACAACCACCTCTATCCGGTCAGCGACGAACAGGGGCGGGTGACGGGGGTGGCGATCTACGCCCGCGACATCACCCAGGCCAAGCTGGACGAGGAGAAGCGCGCCGCCCTGGAAAAGCAGCTCTTGCAGGCCCAGAAGATGGAGGCCATCGGCACCCTGGCCGGAGGCGTCGCCCATGACTTCAACAACATCCTCGGCGCCATCACCGGCTACACCGAGATGGCCCTGGATGACGCCAGGCGGGGGGCCGCCAACCCCGCCGACCTGGAGCAGGTGTTGCTGGCGACCGAGCGGGCCAAGAGCCTGGTCCGCCAAATCCTCACCTTCAGCCGCAAGGTCGAGGCGGAGCGCAAGCCCCTGGACCTCAACCGGGAGGTGAGCCAGGCGGTTCAACTCCTGGAAAAGGCGCTGCCCAAGATGATCAGGATCGTCACCGACCTGGAGCCCGACCTGCTGGCGGTCAACGCCAACCCCAACCAGATGGAGCAGGTGCTGCTGAACCTGGGCGCCAACGCCGCCGACGCCATGCCCGACGGCGGGGTGCTGACCATCACCACCCGCAACGCCGAGCTGCGGGAGCAGCCCTGCCCGGCCTGCAACGAGTTGCTGAGCGGCCTCTACGTGGAACTCACGGTGTCTGACACCGGCCAGGGCATGGACCCCGAGACCCTGGAGCACATCTTCGAGCCGTTTTTCACCACCAAGGATGTCGGCCAGGGCACCGGGCTGGGCCTGTCCACGGTGCATGGCATCGTGGTCGGTCACGGCGGGCACATCACCTGCGCCAGCACCCCGGGCAAGGGCGCGATCTTCACCATCCATTTTCCGGCCTTGGCCCGGCCCGGCGCCGACCAGTCCCTGGACCAGGCGTGCGCGGCCACCCCTGGGGGATGCGAGCGCCTGCTCCTGGTGGACGACGAGGCGGCGCTGTTGCGGTTGGGCGCCCGTCTCCTGGAGCGGGAGGGCTACCAG
>JAIWNN010000036.1 GCA_020216805.1 Desulfarculus sp.
GTCTGGACCGCCTCCTCCGGCGAGGAGGCCGTCGACGCCTATCGGACCCTGTGGCCCCGGCCGGAGCTGGTGGTCATGGACCTGGGCATGCCCGGCATGGGTGGGGTCAAGGCCCTGCGCGCGATTTTGGGCCTGGACCCCAAGGCCCGGGTGGTGGTGGCCAGCGGATACGCGGTGGAGAACCAGGTGCGGGAGGCCCTGGAAGCCGGGGCCGTCGCCTTCGTGGCCAAGCCCTATCGTCGCCTGGAGTTGCTGGCCGTCATCCGGCAGGCGTTGGACGCGAGGGAGGGAGACAAGGCCCGGTCCCAAGCGGGGCGCTCGAGCGCCGGGCCGGACCTGGCCGGTGGTTGACGTCGCCAGATCGGGTCGGAGTGCCGGGGCCCGTCCCGGTCAGCTTTTTGGGGCGATCGCCTGGATCTGGCCTGCGGCCGGTTTGGGAATAGGCAAGGTGACGCGGGCGGTGGTGCCCTGGCCCGGGGAGCTGGTCAGATCCAGGCTGCCGCCGTGCTCCTCCACGATGCGGCGCGCCACCGGCAACCCCAGGCCGGTGCCCCGGGGCTTGGTGGTGTAGAAGAGCTGGAAGACCTGGCGCAACTGATCGGCGCTCATGCCCTCGCCCTGGTCGGCCACCTCCAGGAAAAGGCTGCCGGAATCGATCCGGCCCAGGCGCAGGCGCAGGCGGTCGCCGGGCTGGCTGGCCTGGGCCGCGTTCTGCAAAAGGTTGATGAGCACCTGACGCAGGCGGTTCTTGTCCGCCGCCACCCGGGGCAGGTCCGGGGCGATCTCGCTGACCAACTCCAGGCCCTGCCGAGCCAGCTCCGGGGCCATCAGTTCGGCCGCCCCGGCGACCACCTCGCCCAGGTCCACCTCGGTCCAGGTGTATTGCTGGGGCCGGGAGAGGTCGTTGAGCTCCACCAGGAGGCTCTCCAGCCGGGCCACCTCTTCCACGATGATGCCCAGCTTGTGCCGGGCCTTCTCGCTCAGCCCCGTCTCCTTCTGCAACTGGCGGGCGAAGCCGCCGATCAGGGAGAGGGGGGTGCGGATCTCGTGGCTGACGGTGGTGACCATCTCCCCCACCGCGGCCAGGCGCTCGCTGCGCTGGGCCCGGTCGGCCAACTCCCGCTCGGCGGTCTTGTCGCGCATGATGGCGGTGAACATCAGGCCGCCGTCGGCGGTCTCGGCCACGGAAAAGCTGATGGAGATGGGGAAGCGCGAGCCGTCGCGGCGCTCGCCCTCCAGATCGGCGGCGTGACCCACCAGGCGGGCCTGGCGGGTGCGCACGTAGCGCTCCACGTAGTGGCGGTGAGCCCGGCGGTGCTCGCTGGGGATCAGGGGGGCCAGGTCGCCGCCCAGGATTTCGCCGCGGCGATAGCCGAACATGGCCTCGGCCGCCGCGTTCATGTACACCACTTCGTGGTTCTGGTTGATGCTCACCACCGCGTCGCTGGCCGTCTCCACGATCTGGCGGTATTTCTCCAGCTCCTGGGCCAGCTCGCGCACATCGGCGGTGGTTTTGCTTTCGTTCACGCGACCCACCGGGCTGACAAGGCGATTTCCCTCTGTAACCCTTTGTAGCACGCTCCCCGGGGGCAGGCAAGCCAAGCCGTCGGCCCTGAAAAGGGCAGGGCCGGTCGTGGCGACCGACCCTGCGCGGGGAGGGGGGAAGGCCATCGCCTTCCGGGGGAGGTCGCCCCGTGGCCTGGCCGAACCACCTCGGATTAGTTCGGCTGAAGCGGCCGGGGGCGGTTGCGGGTTCCAGAAAGGTGCATCTTCACCCGGTGATCACCCTAGCAATCGCCGGTGAACGCTGTCAAGGGAAAAACCATATATGGGGCAAGTTTTTCCAATAAGCCACAATATATAGAGAAAGTTCACATCTTTTCCACTTGTGAAGCCTGGTTTAACCACTGCTTGGTCAGAGTGGCCAGTTCACTTTCGTGTCCGGACAGGAAATGATCGGCCCCGGAGAGGGTCTTCAGCGATCCGCGTGCACCCAGGCCGGCGACATAGGCCCGCAGGCCGGGCAGGCTGGTGAACTGGTCGCGGTCGCCGGCCACCACCAACAACGGCCCGGCCTTTTCCGGCCAGACCCCCAGCTCGCCCAGGATCAGGGCCGGCGCGGCCAGCACCCCGGCCGCCAGGTCGCCCAGAGCGGCTGCGGCCAGGCTGGCCACCCGGGCCCCGAAGCTGTAGCCCATCAGGGCCGTGGGGCCGGGGACCTCCCGGCGCAGCCATTCCAGCGCCGCCCGGGCGTCCTCCCGCTCACCCCGGCCCTGGTCGTGTTGGCCGGTGGAGCCGCCCACCCCCCGGAAATTGATCCGCAGGGCGGCCCAGCCCGCGGCCAGCGCCCCGTCGCGCAAGGCTTGCACCACGTTGTTGTGCATGCTGCCGCCGTAAAGGGGATGGGGGTGCAACACCAAGGCCGCGCCCTGGGCCTGGCCGGCCGGCCGGGCAAAGAGCCCCTCCAGGCGCAGGCCGTCCCCGGTAGGGATCACCACCGGCCGTTCGCTGGGCAATCCGGTCATCTCAACCCTCCGCCAGCCCCACCCGCTCCGGGTCCAGGCCCAGTTTGGCCAGCCAGGAGCGCACCGCCCGCAAGAGGGCCGCCCGCAAAGGGGCGGTGCCGCCGTGGGCGTTGCGGCCGAAGTAGAAGTTGATCTCCAGGAGCAGGGCCGGCCCCTCCTCCGGCACCAGCACGTCCACCCCGGCCAGGTCCAGGCCCGCCTTGCGCTGAAGGGTCTGAGCCAGCTCCACCGCCCGGGCCATCTCCTCCGGCCAGGTCCCGCGCTCCACTCGTCCGCCCTGACTCAGGCAGGTGAAGAACCGCTCCCGATCGGGGGCCACCCGCCAGAAGCAGTCCACCTGGTCGCCCACCAGCACCACCCGGGCGTCGCGGCCGGGCAGGGGCACCCGCTCCTGGAGCACCATCCCGGGAGGTCCCAGAAAACAGCGGGTCTCCAGGCGGTCGGCCAGACCCTGCAGCTCCTCGGGACTGGCCACCAGGAAGACGTTGCTGCCCTGGCCTCCGCCGGCGCCCTTGGCCACCAGGGGTGGGGTGATGCCGGCCGCCTCCACCTCCCCCGCCCGCCAGGCCGCCACCGCCTGTTCCAGACGCTCATAGATCAGGGTGCGGGGGTGGGGAAGGTCCAGATGGCGAAAGAGCCAGCAGTTGCCCACCTTGCCGTCCAGGCTCAGGTGCACCGTCGGGCGGGGGAAATGGGGCAGGCCCAGGGCGCTGACCAGACTGTAGAGGTCCGGGCGGCAGACCTGGGGCAGCAGCACCGCCGCCGCTCCGGCCACGGCCAGGTAGTCGCGCCGGTCCAGGGGGCGCTGGCTGGTCAATAGCAGGTTGCGGTCGGCCACCAATCCGGGATGATAATTGACGATCTGTTTACCCATGCCCGCCTCCTCGCCGGGCAGTATACATCATCACCGCCATCCTGGGCTTGGTTGGACTTGGCCGCCGGGGTTATGCTGATAGCCAGGCCAAATCGTTGGCGACCACTTTCAGCCGGGAGACGCCCATGGACCAGGACACGATGCTCAAGAACATCCCCTTCGCCCAGCCCCTGGAGCTGGCGGGCCTGGTGGAATATCAGCCGGGGCAGGTGGTCAGCCGGACCCTGGCCCAGAACCCCTTGCTGAGCCTGACGGTTTTCGCCTTCGACGCCGGCGAGGGCATCAGCGCCCACACCGTGCCGGCCGACGCCCTGGTGCTGATCCTGGACGGCCGTGCCCGGATCACCATCGGCGGGACCCCTCTGGAGGCCGTCGCCGGGCAGTGCGTGGCCATGCCCCACGGCGTGGCCCATGCCCTGGACGCCGTGGAGCGCTTCAAGATGCTATTGTGCGTGGTGCGAGCCCCCCAGAAGGTCGGCCCCTGATCTCCGCGCGGGGTGATCGCCTGGGGCCGGCCCAACCAGACCCACCATCGCCTGGCGGGCCCGGGGCGCCCCCGGCCGCGGATGGCGGGGCGGGGCGAAAAAAGCCGGGGCGCCCGCGAGGCTCCCGGCGCAAAAAGTCATTGAGTCCGATGCCTAGTCCTCGTCGGCGAACTTCAGGCTCAGTTCCTGGCCGCCCTTTTTGTTCCGCTCCACCTTGACCTGGATGGTCAGGCTGTCGCCGCGCACGCCGAAGGCCAGGGGCAGCTTGGCCTTGGCCGCGTCCTCGGCGTGAATCAGCTCGCGGGCGGCGTCCATGATCATGGCGCCGACCTCGGGCCCGGGGGTGGGCAGGATGGCCTCACGGTACTTGGCGGTCACCACCGCCTGGCCGTCCGGGGTCAACTCCAGGCTGATCTTCTTGGCGTTGGCGTTGACCGCGTGCAGGACCGCCAGGGCCAGCCACTTCAGGGCCGCCTCCTGCTTGTCCTCCATGGCCGGAATGCCGCTCATCTCCGGGAGGGGATCGCTGGTGGCGTAGCAGTCGGCCAGCTCCTGGGCCTTGAGGTGCAGATTACGTTTGTCTTCCATGCTTGAGCCTCCGGGACAGGAAAAGGGGTTGCGTCCAGATCGTCCTATCTTGCAAGCTTAGCATCCCAAGGGGTCGCCGCTGAACCGTGATCACGTCGAAGTGGTGAAAATTGGGTGACATTTATCCCGGCCGTCCTCTCCCCGCCGGCTGGTCCGGCCTCTTGCGTTGTCTTGCCGGTGCGCGTACATTTACCCGATCACTCAACTTCCTCGTTCCGGGAAAACGCCCCAACCTCCCGGCGGCCAAGCTTCCCAGGGGGCGAAAGGTGCTAGCATGGTCCAGGCCAGCCAATCCGGCGCCAGCCGCTCCAGCCTAGGCGCGAGCCTCGCCAAGACCTTCAACCGCCACCTGGCCCGGTGGATGGCCAAGGTGGACTTCGTGGACCTGGCCCGGCGCATCGCCCAGACCCCGGCCGGCAGGCCCTGGCTGGAGTTCTTCGACGCCCCCGGCGCACTGATCGCCCCCGACCAGGATCAATACTGGCAGAAGGCGCTGGAGCTCACCCTGGAGGAGTACGAGCGTCTGGGCGAGCCGGTGGAGCGCTCCCAGGTGGAGGCCTGCCTGACCCAGATCGCCTGCCGCTACGACCGCGACATCCACTATTGGTGCGCCGCGGCCATTTGCGCCGTGATGACCCACATTTTCGACCATCACGACCCCCGCGCCCCCTTCATCTCGGCCGACCGCCGCGAGCTGGAGCATCTGGATCTGCTCAAACGACACCGCCAGGACGGCCTGGGGGTGGTCTATCTGAGCAACCACTCCTCCCACGTGGACGAGTTCATTGGCGAAGTCTTCTTCAGCGTCTACGGCCTGGGTCTGCCCATCTACGCCGCCGGCAGCAACATGATGGCCATCCCAAGCCTGGCGCGGGTATTCTACATCGCCTCCTACGTGGTCCAGCGTCGGGGGGCCAGCAAGCTATATCTTTCCACCCTTTACAATTATTGTCGGGCCATGAGCATCACCGGCGGGCAGCAGACCATCTTTCTGGAGGCCTGGCACGGCGGGGCCCGGGCCCGCGACGGATCGCTGCGCTATCCTCGGCGGCTGGTCACCCTGCGCGGGGCCATCGACGTGCCCGACGAGGTGGTGGTGGCCCCGGTGGCCATCAGCTACGCCGTGGTGCCCGAGGACCTCTCCCTGGCCGCCCGGGGCGGCGGGCGGTGTTGGTTCAACGGCCTGGGCCTGGGGCGGGCCCTGGCCCTGTCCATGCTCCATCCCAAGACCGGCCTCTGGCGCGCGGCCAAGGGCCTCTATGGCCGGGCCTACTGCACCCTGTGTCGCCCCCGCACCCTGGGCGAGCTCAAGCACATGCACGCCCGCGACATCGGCGGCCTGAGCCTGGACGAGTTCGTGGCGCTGACCGCCATCCGCGACATCGCCCAGGCCAAGAAGGTCATGGCCAGCCAGCTCACCGCCGGGGCCCTGGTCCGGCTCCGGCGCGAAGCCAAGGCCCGCGTCGCCGGCGATACCGCGCCCGCGGCCAAGCCCGACCTGGCCGCGGCCCTGGAGCGCGAGATCGAGCGCACCCGCGACTATCACCAGGCCGCCTTCGGCGTCCCGCCCGACCTGGAGGACCTGGTGGTCCAGCGGCCCACGCGGGAGGCCCTGGCCGACGGCCTCGCCACCTTGCGTCGGCGCAAGATCATCGCCCGCCACCACCGCGACGAGCTGGGTCTGCCTCGGGTGATCAACAACCGCGGCCTGGCCTTCTACGCCACCCACGGCGACCGGAGGATATATTCGCCCCAGGCCAAGGAGAACGTGGTGGTGGTGGGGGCCGGGGACTGGGGCTTCGCCCTCACCCACCTGGTGGGCGGGCGAATGCTGGAGGAAAAGCGCTACCAGAACCACAGCCTGACCCTCTTCGACTCCCGACCCGAGGTGGCGGCGGAGATGGGGGTGCATCGCAGCCTGCCCGGCCGCTTCGAGAACGAACGCCTGCCCAAGAACGTCTTCGTGACGCACGACGCCCCCAGCGCCTTCAAGAAGGCCAGCGAGGTGGTCCTGGCCACCGGTCCGGAGACCTTCGTCGCCCAGGTGGAGGGCATCCTGACCGAGGTCGAGCAGCCGCTCCGGGTGGTGGTGGCCACCAGCGCCTTCGTGCCCGGCCTCCGCCGCCTGACTTGGCAGACCGTGGTGGACCAGGCGGCCAAGCTGGGGCGCAAGGACGTGGAGGTCTTCGCCTATTGCGGCCCGGTCAGCGACGTCGACCTGGTGCGCCAGCAGCCGACCCTGGGCATCCTGGCCGGGAATCGACCCGGGGTGGAGGATCTGGCCGATCTGTTCCGCCTGCCTCCGGTGGAGGTCGCGGTCAGCGAGGACCCGGTGGGCGCCCAATTGGCCGCCATCCTGAGCCAGGTCTACGCCCTTTGGGGCGGCTACCTGCGCCGGGTGGGGCTGGTGCGGGGCCCTCTGGCGGTGGGGCGCTACATGACGCGGGTCTCGGAGGAGGCCCGAGTTTTCGCCCAGGCCCTGGGCGGCCGGGCCGAGACCTTCAGCGCCGCCAGCCCGGCCTGGATGCTCTCCTTGGTGGCCGCCGGCATGTCCGGACCGGTGCTGGAGTTCGGGGCCAAGCTGGGCAAGGACGGCCGCCGCGCCCGCGACCTGCCCGCCCTGGCCCGCAAGCTCTATCAGCAGCAGACCGACGAGGGCCACAAAATCCGAGCCTATCAGGAGCTGAACCTGGCCCATTACGCCGCCCGCGACCTGGGGCTGACCCTGCCCATCCTGGCCGAGGCCCACGCCGCCCTCTGGGGCGAATAGGCCGCGCGCCGCGCCGGACTAATCCCGATCCGGCCCAGGATTCTGGTTTCCCTCGATCGCGAAGCTGGGGAGCTCGGCCCCTCCCCGGACGCCGGACTCCGCCCGGGGTTGCCGCCAAGCATCCGGCTGGGACGGTGGCAGCCGACAGTTAACCGCTGATCAGGCGGGTCTGGTAACGGTGCTCCAGGAGATCCTGGAGTTGGCTGATGACCGCGAAACTCTCCTTGAGCATCTTGCGCTGCAGGTTGTTCAGCCCGGCCGGGTCCACGAAGTTGTCCGGGGCGTCCCCCCGGGCCCGGGCCTCCAGGTGCTGGGTGATGCGCAGCAAGGTGATGAAGCCAAACGCCTCGCGCAGGTCCGCGCCCAGGGTGGGGGAGAGGATCCCCGCCCGCTCGGCGGCGTCCAGCCGGGCCAGGGTGTTGGTCGCGGACACCCCGCGCTCCAGGGCCATCACCCGCGCCCCGTCCACGATGGGGGTCAACCCGCTGAGCTTGAGGTTGAGCTTGTTCTTGTGCTCGCCGCTTTTTTCCACCACGAACTGGCGCAGGAAGCCCAGGGGCGGACGGTTGGCCAGGGCGTTCTTGGCCATGGCGCGCAGGAACAGGCGGTTGTCCTCCAGACCCTGATGCACCTTCTCCACCAGGGTCTCCAGATAGTCGGCCTCGGCGTAGAGCGCCCGCAGGTCGAAGAAGATGCTGGCCAGGCGCAGGGTCAGGGGCTTGGGCTCGGCCAGCCAACGGGCGAAGGTCTTCTGCCACTGGGCCTCGGTCTGGCACCAGCGGGGATTGTTGGCCATGATCTCTCCAGGGCAGCGGGGAAAGCCGCAGGCCTCCAGGCCGGCCACCACCTGCTCGGCGAAGCCCAGGAACCAGGCCTTGATGTCGGCCTCGCGCTCGGGCGGCACGTTGGCCAGGATCAGGGCGTTGTCCTGGTCAGTGCGCAGGGTCTGCTCGCGGCGGCCCTCGCTGCCCAGGGCCATCCAGACATAGGGCACCGGGGGGCGGCCGCCGCCCTGGTTCTCGATCCGCTCGGTGATCAGCTCCAACAGCTTCAGGGTCAGGCGGTCGTTGAATTCGCTGACCAGGGCCAGCATGGTGGCGGCCGAGCCTCCCAGGCGCAGCAACAGCTCCAGCACCCGGTCGATCTTGCGGTGCACCGCCACCAGATCCTCCACCGAGGCCACCTTTTCGATGTCGCGCACCACCCCCACCGGCGAGGAGCCGGTGAGCCCCTGCAGGTCGTGGTCGCTGATCACCCCCACCACCCGGTCCCGGTCGCTGACCACCAGATGGTGAATGCCGTGGCGGCTCATGGCCAGCAGTGCCTCGAAGGCGTAGGCGTCGGGGCTGATCTCGTGCACCGGGGTGCTCATGAACTCGGCCACCGGCCGGTCGGCGGAGCGGCCCAGGGCCAGCACCCGACCGCGCAGATCCTGGTCGGTGAGCATCCCGATGGGGTGGCCGCTTTCCTCGGTGACCACGATGGAGCTGACCTGGCGGATGCTCATGCGATGGGCGGCGGCGCGCACGGTGGTGGCGGGCAGGCAGGTCAGGGGGTCTCTGCTCATGACCTCGGCCACCCGGCTGCGCACCAGGGCCGCGTCCAGGGTCAGCCCGTCCAGGGTGGTCATCGACCCCGGCTGGCGGTCGGCGCTGCGCCGGGCGGCCTCCAGATTGCGGGCCAGTCCCTGGCCGAAGTGGCGCTCGAAGGCGGGATGGACCGCCACCAGGGCCTTGAGATCCGCGGCCGGCAGAAGGTAGCAGATCAGATCCTCGCGGGCGGTGACGGTGAACAGGGCCTCTTTGCCCTGCAACAGGCTCACCGCCCCGAAGGTCTCGCCCTCGCCCCGGATGTCGACCAGCAGGTCGTCTCCCTCGGCCTGGGGCAGGGTGATCTTGGCGCTGCCGGCCTGGATGATGAACAGGTGGCTGGCCGGCGGGCCGCCCCGGGCGATGATGACCTGGCCCCGGGGGAAATAACCGATCTCCATCCGTTCCACCACCGCCCGCAGCTCGTCCGGGGACAGGGTGTCGAAGGGCGGCACCGAGCGCACGAATTCCTGCACCCGGGGGTAGGGGGGTTGGCTCATGGCGCTCCCTGGGATCGGGTTGGCGATCGCGGCCCTCGCCGGGACCGGGCCGGCGGGGATCTAGGCCATGCGCTGTCGGTGGACCGTCACCGGCTTGCGAGGCAAAACCGGGCTCGGTTTGGCGGGCCGCCCCAGGCAGACGATGCCGGCCAACTCCAACCACTCCGGCACCCCCAGCACCGGCCGCATGCGGGCCGGGTCGAAGAAGGTGAACCACACCCCGCCCAGGCCCAGGGCGTGGGCCGCCAGCAGCAGGTTCTGCACCCCGGCGGCGGTGGCGGCCAGGGCGCCGTGGGGCTGGTTGAAGTTGATGCCCAGCCCGCCCTTGGCCGGATCATAGATCACCGCCAGGAGCAGGGGGGCCTGCTCCAGGAAGGCGGGGGAGTATTTGCCCACCCAGCTCGGCCCCCCCAGGGAGAGCACCAGCGCCCGGGCCTCCTCGGCCACCTGGCGGATGGCCTTCTTCTGGGCGGGATCGGTGATCGCCACCACCGACCATGGCTGCTGGTTGAGGGGGCTGGGAGCCCAGGCCAGGGCCTCCAGCAGGTGCCTGAGTTCATCCTCGCTGACCGGATCGGGCAGAAAATCCCGCACGCTGCGCCGGCCGCTGATGGCTTCCCAAAGATCCATGCCAAACCCTCCCTGGCCACGGCCACGCCCCGGCGGGAA
>JAIWNN010000037.1 GCA_020216805.1 Desulfarculus sp.
CGTAGGCCGTGGCCCCTTGCTGGGTTGCCCGCCGGTCACCCCGCCCTTGCCCGGGAGATGACCAGGCCCGCGGATGGATGAATTCACGGCCCGGGGTCGGGTGGTGGCCCGCCCCCGAGTCTTGCAAGGCCGCCGTGCTTATGCCCATTATAAATTAAGCACGCGGTGGGGGGAAGCCGACCGCTGGGGGAGGCCGGTCTTGGCCGCTGATGAAGAGGTCCACATTGTGCTAAGGTTATAAAACGAACCCAATATCAGCCTCCCCGGCCTGCCCGTTGCCGAGTGGCCCGCCCCTGGTGCGACCGGTTTCGTCATGCTCACGGTCTGTCTTCAGCCGCGCTCCCGATGGTTGGGGACCCCACCCCGGCATGGCATCGCTCATTCGGGGAGTCAGCCTTGATGACCAAACATCCCTGGGCGAAACTCAATCGGCGTCATTGGAGGGTTGCCGCCAAATCGCGGCCGCTCCCGCCGCCCCGGACCGCGGCCCACGTCGAGCCGAATCTTGATTATCGCGAGGTTTTCGAGAAACTGCTCCACGGCGACCCCCTTGGGCGCGCGGTCCTGGGGGTCATCCCGGACCCGGTGGTGGTCTACGACCACCAGGGAGCGGTGGTCTATTTCAATCCGGCCTTCACCAAAACCTTCGGCTGGAAGCTCGACGAACTGCTCGGTCAGCGGGTTCCCTTCGTGCCCGAGGAGGAGATGGGGGTCTCCCTGGCCGCCATCCAGCATCTGTTCGCCTCCGGAGGGTCGGGGGTGTTCAACTCCCGGCGCCTGACCAAGGACGGCCGCCTGCTGGACGTGCGCATCAGCGCCACCGGCATCGTCGACGTCCAGGGCGAGGTGGTGGGCATGGTGGTCAACCTGACCGACCAGACCGCCATCAAAAACGCCGAGCGGGCGTTGGGCCGCCAGAGCGCCTTTTTCGAGCAACTTTTCCAGGCCTCGCCCGACGCCATCCTGGTGGTGGAGGGCGGCGGCGGGATCCAGCGCGCCAACCAGGAGTTCAGCCGGCTGTTCGGATATCGGGAAGAGGAGGTGATCGGCCGCAACGCCACCGAGCTGCTGGCCCCCGGCGAGCTCCGGGCCGAGGGTCTCAAGGTGCGTGACCGCATCGGGCGGGGAGAGAGCATCCGGATCGAAACCCGGCGTCAGACCAAGGACGGCCGGCTGGTGGACGTGGACCTGTCGGCCACCCCCATCATCCTCGACCAGCACCGCCTGGGCGACCTGGTGGTCTATCGCGACATCACCGCCCACAAGGCCGCCGAGGCGGCCCTGACCCAGAGTGAGGAGCTCTACCGCACTCTGTTCGAGTCGGCCGGTGACGCGATTTTCCTCATCGAGGGCGATGTGTTCGTGGCCTGCAACAATCAGGCCTGCGACATGCTGGGCGCTCCCCGGGAAAAAATCGTCGGAGCCCATCCCTGGGATTTCTCTCCGCCGGAGCAGGCGCCGGGACTTTCCTCCCGGCAATACGGACACGAGCTGATGACGGCGGCCCGGCGCGGCGATGCCCAGCTTTTCGAATGGAGGCACCGCCGGCTGGACGGGGTGGTGTTCGACGCCGAGGTGCGCATGACCCGGGTCGCGGTGGCCGGCAAATCCCTGCTGATGACCCTGGTGCGCGACGTCACCCAGCGCCGCCAGGCCGAGGCGGCGCTCAAGCAGAGCGAGGACAAGTTCGCCAAGGCCTTCATGGCCAGTCCGACCTGGGTCACCATCGCCGCGGTGGATGACGGCCGCTTTCTGGACGTCAACCAGGCCTTCCTGGCGGGGACCGGTTTCTCCCGCCCGGAGGTCATCGGGCGTTCGGCCCTGGACATCAAGCTCTGGGCCGACCCCGCCCAGCGCGAGCGGATGGTGGAGCTCCTGCGGCGAGATGGGCGGATCCAGGGCGAGCAGGTCACCTTCCGCCGCCGCGACGGAGGGCTGATCCACTGCGAGCTGTCGGTGGAGCTGATCGAGGTGGGGGCCCGGCCCTGCTTCCTGGCGGTGATGATCGACGTCACCGAGCGCAAGCGGGCCGAGGCGGAGCTGGAGCTCATCCACTTCACCCTCAACCACGCCCCGGTCGCGGCCTACCTAATCAGCTCCGACGGCTCCTTCGCCTACGTCAACCAGACCGCCTGCGACCGCCTGGGCTACACCCGCCAGGAGCTTTTGAGCATGCGGGTCCGGGACCTCGACCCGGTCTACACCGAGGAGAACCGCCAGGCCCTGTGGAAAAAACTGCGGGTCAAGCGCCACCTCCGCCTGGAGTCGACCCATCGCGCCAAGAGCGGCGAGGTTTTTCCGGTGGAGGTGCGGGTCAACCACCTGGAGTGGGCCGGCGAGGAGTATCATTGCGTCTTCGTCAGCGACATCACCGAGAGCCGGCAGGCCCAGCGGGCCCTGGCGGAATCCGAGGAGCGCTTCCGGGTGCTGAGCGAGGAGTCCCCCCTTGGCGTCAGCCTGATCTCCGCCGACGGCAAGACCTACGAATACGTGAACCCGGCCTTCACCGCCATCTTCGGCTACACCCTGGAGGAGGTGCGGCAATCCGGCCGCTGGGCGAGGCTGGTCTTTCCCGACCCGGCCCTGCGCCGCCAGGTCCTGGCCGACTGGGCCCAGGACAAGGCCGGCATCCGGGCGGGACAATCCAGGGTCCGCACCTATGAGGTGGTCTGCAAGGACGGCTCGCGCAAGACCATCCTCTTTCGGCCGGTGCTCACCAGCAGCGGACGCGACTTCGTGCTCTACGAGGACATCACCCAGCAGGTGGGGTACGAAAAGGCGCTCCGGGAGTCGGAGCGGCGTTACCGCGAGCTGGTGGACAACATCAGCGATTTCATCTACACCCACGACCTGGAGGGGCGCTTCCTCACCGTCAACCGCATGGCCGCCGCCTCGCTGGGATACGCCCCCGACGACCTGATCGGCCGCCGGATCTCCGATCTGATGCTGCCCGAGCACCGTCGCGATTTCTACCAGCAATACCTGGTCAAGCTGCGCGAACACGGCGAGGACCACGGCATGTCCATCTATCTGGGCCGCGACGGAGCCCACCACTATCTGGAATACAAGAGCTTTTTGGTGACGGATCCGGAGGCGCCCCCCTATGTGCGCGGCTCGGCCCGGGAGGTCACCGAACGGGTGCTGGCCGAGCGGGAACGCAAGCGCCTGGAGGAGCAACTGGTCCAATCCCAGAAGCTGGAGGCCCTGGGCACCCTGACCGGCGGGGTGGCCCACGACTTCAACAACCTGCTCACCGGCATTCAAGGCAATCTGAATCTGGCCTTGGCCACGCTGGGCTCCGGCCACCCGGCGAGCCGTTTCTTGGCCAATGCCAGCCTGGCCGCCGAGCGCGCCGCCCGGGTCACCCAGCAGTTGTTGACCCTGGGCCGCCGGGCCGAGCGCCACGTGGTGCCCCTCTGCCTGGCCGATCCGGTGCAGGACACCCTGCGCCTGCTGAGCGAAACCATCGACCGGCGCATCGAGATCAGCACCGACATCGCTCCCGACCTCTGGCTGGTGGAGGCCGACGAGGCCCAGATGAGCCAGGTGGTGATGAACCTGTGCGTCAACGCCCGCGACGCCATCCTGCACGCCATCGCCGTCTCCGACGCCAACCCGCCCCCGGCCGCGCCCACCGCCTGGCGAATCACGCTCAAGCTGCGCAACCTGGAGCTGAACCCGGAGCAGGCCAAGGCTAACGCCCAGGCCTATCCCGGCCGTTTCGTGGTCTTGAGCGTCAGCGACAACGGATGCGGCATCGACGGCGACACCTTCGAGCGCATTTTCGAGCCCTTTTTCACCACTAAGCCCCTGGGCGAGGGCACCGGCCTGGGCCTGGCCACGGTCTACGCCATCGTCAGGCAGCACCGGGGCTGGATCGAGGTGGCCAGCCAGGCCGGCCTGGGGGCCAGCTTCTCCATCTATCTGCCGGCCCGGACCGGCCCGGCCGCGCTCCAGCCCCAGCCCCCGGCCAGCCCCCATCCCCGCGGCGGCTCGGAGACCATCCTGGTGGTGGACGACGAGCCCATGATCCTGGAGCTGGCCAAGGAGGCCCTGAGCAGCCTGGGCTACCGGGTGATCACCGCCGGCGACGGGCGGCAGGCGCTGGCCACCTTCGCCAGCCTGAACCACGAACTGGACTTGGTGATCCTGGACCTGACCATGCCCGGGATCTCCGGTCACGAGGTGATGGAGTCGATGCTGAAGCTGCGCCCCCAGACCCGGATCATCATCTCCAGCGGGCACACCGCCAGCGGTCCGCCCGCCCACCCGGCCGCGGCTTACCTGGACAAGCCCTACCGGATCGAGCAACTGGCCGCGGTGGTGCGCGAGGTGCTGGACGCCGCCCAGAATTCCAGGCTTGATCAGATATGCTAGAATGATTCCATCCCTGCCCCGGGATGAGGACGTGGTTCAAGCGAGGCAGGTCGTGAATGCATCCCGGAATGACCGCGCCGCCCGCGACTCGTCGGGCCCCGCGCCGTGGGCGGCGATCCTGGTTTGCGCCTGTCTGCTGCTTTGTGGGATGGACGGGGGCGGGAGGCCGGCTTGGGCCGCGACGCCCCTGGCCATCTACTATTTTCCCCGTCCGCCCTATTACACCACCGAAGCCGACGGCCAGGCCGGCGGTATCCTGGTGGAGCGCGTCCGCGCCGTCTTGACCCAGGCCGGGATCGACCACCGCTTCGTGGCGGTGCCCAACAAGCGGGTGTTGCTGTTGCTGAGCCAGGGCGCGGCCGCCTGCGGGGTGGGCTGGCTGCGCACCCGGCAGCGCGAGGCCATGTTTCGGTTCAGCCTTCCCATCCATCGCGACCAACCCCTGGTGGCCTTGGCCCGCGCCGCCGTCCTGCCCCGCCTCTCCGCCCGGCCCACCCTGGCGGAGCTGTTGGGCTCCGACCTGGTGTTGGGGGTCATCGACGGCTTTTCCTATGGCGAGGCGGTGGACCAGATGATCAGCCGAGCCAACCCCGCGCGCCAAGTGGTCACGGGCGAGGTCCTGCGCCTGCTGCAGATGACCGCCGCCGGGCGCTGCGACTGGATGCTGATCAACCCCCTGGAAGCCCGCTGGCAGTTGGGGCGCGATCCCGACCTGGCCCGGGCCCTGCGGGCGCTGGAGCTGCCCGACGCCCCGAGCAGCAACCCGCGTCATCTGATGTGCAGTCAGAGCGTGGCGCCGGAGGTCATGGAGCGCATCGACCAGGCCATCCTCCGGATGGAGGGGGAGCCCTCCACCACGATTCCGGGGGCGCCATGATCAGGGCCCCCCAACCGTCATCGCCAGGCCGGCAGCCCGCGGCCGGGATTCGCCGGCGTCATCTCTCCAGCCACCTCGCCCTGGCCACGGTCCTGGTCACCGCCTTGATAGTGGCGGCGGTCAGCGCCCTGGGCTATTGGCAGACCCAGCAGACGGCCGAAAACCACATGCTGAACATGGCCAACAACCACGCGGCCTTCCTGCGCCGCAGCCTGGAGCTGCCCTTCTGGCACCTGGACCACCAGCAGTCCCGGACCATCGCCGCCGCCCTGTTGCAGAACGACGAGGTGGTCCACATCCGCCTGGAGGACGCCGAGGGCCGGGAGATCTTCGACCAGTCCACCGACGAGGGTCCGCCGGACATCCGCCGCGAAGGCGAGGTCCACTATCAGGGCAATCTGTTGGGACGGTTCAGCATCAGCCTGACCATGCAGCGCTTCCAGGGCGAAACCCGCCGCCTGGTCTTCAACAGTCTGTTCCTGATCTTGGCGGTGATGTTGGCGGTGGCTCTGGTGATGGGGCCCCTGCTGAGCCGCTTGCTCGCGCGGCCGATGAACAACCTCCTGGCCCGCATCGACAGTCTGGCCGCGGGCGACTATAGCCGCGCCGAGGATGAAGTGATCTTCTCCGAGCTGGAGCCGGTGGTGATGCGCTTCGACCGCATGGCCCAGGAGGTCCGCCACCGGGAAGACTCCCTGACCAGGAGCCGCGACCGCCTGGCCCAGGAGGTGGTTCAGCGCCAACAGGCCCAGGAGGCCCTGCGCCTGAGCGAGGCGCGCTACCGTCGCCTTTTCGATTCCATCACCGACCTGATCTACGTTCACGACATGGATGGCAACATCATCTCCCTCAACCAAGCGGCCGTCGCCAGCCTGGGCCGGCCGCTCTCCGAGCTGGTGGGGCGGCCCATTTCCTCCCTGATCGACCCGGAGGTCAAGGATGAATTCGAACGCGTCTACCTGGCCCAGATCCGGCAAACCGGCCAGGCCCGGGGGATCGCCAGATATCGCGGCCGCGATGGCGCGATCCGCTTCCTCGAGTACCGCAGCCTGGTGGTGCGCGAGGGAGGCCAGGAGCCCCAGGTCAGCGGATCGGGACGCGACGTGACTGAACGCATCCAGTCGGAGCGCGAGCTGCGCCATCTGCAACAGCAACTGCTGCAAGCGCAGAAGATGGAGGCCCTGGGCACCCTGGCCAGCGGCGTGGCCCACGAATTCAACAACGTCCTGATGACCATCCGGGGCTACACCCAGCTCATGGCCCAGCGCCAAGACCTGGATCCGGAAACGGTGGTCTACCTGCGTCGCATCGACGAAAGCACCCAGCGGGCGGCCAGCCTGGTGGGCGGGATGCTGGGATTCTCGCGGCGCGAGGGCCAGGCGCGGGCGCGGCTGGATCCCAGACAACTGCTGGAGAAGACCGGGGCCCTGTTGCGCCAGACCTTGCCACCCTCCGTGGCGCTGGACATCCAGGTCTACCCCGAGGCGCCGTCGGTGCTGGCCCAACCCAACCAGATCGAGCAGGTGCTCCTCAACCTGGCCCTCAACGCCCGCGACGCCATGCCCCAAGGCGGGCTGCTGACCATCTCCGCCGCTCCGGCCCGGCTGGACGAGGCTTTCTGCCGGGTCCAACCCTGGGCCAAGCCGGGCTCCTACCTGGAGCTGGTGGTGAGCGACACCGGCCAGGGCATGCCCCCGGGGGTGGTGGAGCGCATCTTCGAGCCCTTTTTCACCACCAAGCTGCCGGGCAAGGGCACCGGCTTGGGCCTCTATGTGGCCTATACGGTGCTGAAGAATCACGACGGCGGCATAACCCTGGAAAGCCACCCCGGCCAGGGAACCACCTTCCACCTCTACCTACCGGCCCGGTCCGTCCCGGTCCCGGAGCTGGCCCCGGCCGAGCCCCCGACCGCGCCCGCCCCGGGACGGGGACAACGCATCCTGGTGGTGGATGACGAACCCGCGGTGCGCCAGATCCTGGGCGAGGCCCTGAGCGGGGCGGGATACGAGGTGGAAGAGGCCGCCAACGGGCAAGAGGCCCTGGAGCGTTACCAGACCCGCTCCCAGGCCGGCCGGCCCTTTGACCTGGTGGTGCTGGATCTGTCCATGCCGGTGATGGACGGATTGGAGTGCGCGCGCCGTCTGCTCGCGTTGGACCGGCTCTGCCGCGTGGTGCTGGCCACCGGCCAGGCCGACATCCGTCTGGCCCAAGAGACGGCCGGGATCCAGGCCGTCCTGCACAAGCCCTTCGACCTGGCCACCCTGCTGGAACTGCTGGCCGGCTGTCTGTCCCCGGACAAGGGCGGCCAGACCCCGAATCCATGACCATCCCGCGGCTGGGCCGCCGGCCCGGGGGCCGGATCCCCCCGCCGGGCCCTGTTTACAACCGGCGCGGTTGTGCTACGATCTAACTGGTTTTCCACGACCCTTCCCGCTGACACGCTAACCTAGCAAGGAACTAGTCATGCAAGGCTTCAGCTTCGATAGCATCCGCCGCACCGTTTTCGGCCAGGGATCCAGCGAAAAACTGGGCCAGGAGGTCCTCCTGCTGGGGACCAAGAAGGTCCTGGTGGTCATCGATCCCCAGGTGCGCAGCGCCGGGGTGGCCGACCCCGCCCTGAAGAGCCTCCAGCAGGCGGGCGTCAAGTACGTGATCTACGACCGCATCACCCGCGAGCCCGAGCCGGCCGAGGCCGACGACGCCGCCACCCTGGGGCGCGAGTTCGGGGCCCAGGCCGTGATTGGCATCGGCGGCGGCAGCGCCCTGGACCTGGCCAAGGCCGCCGGGGTGCTGATGACCAACCTGGGGCCGGCCACCGAGTACGTGGGCCTGGAGCTGGTCAAGAAGCCGGGCAAGCCGGTGATCTGCCTGCCCACCACCGCCGGCACCGGCAGCGAGGTGACCTTCACCGCCGTCTTCACCCGCCGGGCCGACGGCTTCAAGGGCGGCATCAACGGCCGGATGCTCTATCCCCACACCGCCATCCTGGACCCGCTGCTGACCGTCTCCTGCCCGGCCTACATCACCGCCATCACCGGCATGGACGCCCTGACCCACGCCATGGAGGCCTACACCAGCCGGGCGGCCACCCCCATCAGCGACCTCAACGCCCTGAAGGCCATCGAGCTGATCGGCGACAACCTGCGCCCGGCGGTGGCCCACGGCGAAAACCTGGCCGCCCGCGAGGGCATGATGCTGGGCGCCTACCTGGCCGGCCTGGCCCTGGCCCAGGCCGGCGTGGGCGCGGTGCACGCCATGGCCTACCCCCTGGGGGCCTTCTTCGACATCCCCCACGGCGAGGCCAACGCGGTGCTGCTGCCCTACGTGCTGGAATTCAACCTGATGGCCTGTCCGGAGCGCTTCGCCGAGATGGCCTACGCCCTGGCCGAGCTGCCCGACGACCTCACCACCCGCGAGGCGGCCGAGGCCTGCGTGCAGGAGGTCTACGAACTGGGCGACGACGTGGGCATCCCGGCCAGCCTGGACGCCCTCAAGGTGCCCCGGGAGCGGGTGCCGGAGATGGCCCAAAAGGCCATGACCGTGGCCCGGCCCATCGCCAACAACCCGCGCAAGGTGACCGCCGCCGACCTGGAGCAGGTCTACCAGCGCGCCTTCATGGCCGACTAGCGCCGCCCGCGACCCCCCGGCCCCGGGTGGCGGGGTCCTCCCCCACCGGGGCCGGCATCTTTTCGCCAAGCCAGCGCGGACCACGGCGGCCGGTTGATCCTCCGCACGCGTCCGCGCCACAGGAGCAGGACCATGCCCGGATTCGAGTGGCTGGACAAGGAAGAGCAGAAGATCGTTAACGAGGTGATGCAGCGGGGGATCCTCTTCCGCTACGACATGCCCCTTGGCGTGGGCAAGTACGTGCCCGAGTTCGAGAAGGCCTTCGCCGCCAGCGTGGGCGCGCGCTACGCCCTGGCGGTGACCAGCGGCACCAGCGCCCTCAAGGTGGCGCTCACCGGCCTGGGTCTGGGGCCGGGCGACGAGGTGATCGTTCCCGGCTTCACCTTCGTGGCCACCTGGGAGACGGTCTTCGACTGCGGGGCGGTGCCGGTCTTCGCCGAGGTGGACCAGACCCTGTGCCTGGACCCGGCCGACGTGGAGAAAAAGATCAGCGAGCGCACCCGCTGCATCGTTCCGGTGCACATGATGGGCGCCCAGGCCCGGGTCAAGGAGATCAAGGCCATCGCCGACCGCCACGGCATCCCGGTGCTGGAGGACACCGCCCAGGCCGCCGGGGCCAGCCTGGAGGGCAAGGCCCTGGGCACCTTCGGGGCCTGCGGCACCTTCAGCCTGGACGCGGTCAAGACCATCACCACCGGCGAGGGCGGCATGGTGGTCACCGACGACGAGGCCCTGTATCAGAACATGAGCGAGTACTCCGACCACGGCCACGACCACAAGCCGGTGGGCCGGGGCAACGAGGGCCGCCGCTTCATCGGCATGAATTTCCGCATGATGGAGCTGCAAGGCGCCCTGGGCCTGGTGCAGTTGGGCAAGCTGCCGGCCATGGTGGCGCGGATGCGGTCGATCAAGAGCGCCCTCAAGGAGGCCCTGGCCCGGGTGCCCGGCCTGACCTTCCGCCAGATCCCGGACCCCGAGGGCGACTCGGCCACCTTCGTCAGCTGGTTTCTGCCCACCCCGGAGGCCGCCGGCCGCATGGCCGAGATCCTGGCCGAACACGGGGCCGGCCCGGTGGCCTGGGGCAAGAACACCTGGCACGCCTACCACAACTGGGAGCACCTGCACGCCGGGGCCACGGTGGTCAAAAGCGGCTGGCCCTTCGTGCGTCCCGAGGGCCGGCTCAGCTATCCGCCCGACGCCCTGCCCCAGACCACGGCCCTGTTGCATCGCTGCCTGTCCTGGCAGGTGATGCTGGGCTGGGACCAGGCCCGGCTGCAGAAGATGACCGAGGCCATCAACAAGGTGGCGGTGGAGTTCTAGGCGGGGGCGGCGATGGAGGCCAGTCTGCCCCGTCTGCTGGCCGGCCTGCGCGACCTGGCCTTTCCCCCGGGTTGCCTGGGCTGCGGCCGGGTGGTGGGGCGGGACCAGGCCTTCTGCGCCGACTGCGCCGGGCAGGTGGACTGGCTCGACCGCGCCTGCCCGATCTGCGGCCGGCCCGAGACGGCAGGCGGAGCGAATTGCCCCGCCTGCGCCGCCGCCCCCCCGGCCTGGGACCGGGCCTGGGCCCTGGCCGGCCATGCCGGGCCGGTGGCCGAGGCGGTGCGGGCCTTCAAATACCGTCGGGCCTGGGCCACCGGGGCCGGCCTGGCCGGCCTGCTGGCCG
>JAIWNN010000149.1 GCA_020216805.1 Desulfarculus sp.
TTGGCGCGCCGCGCTCCGGCCGGATACTGGCGGCCGCGGGTCTGGCCGGGCCGTGGCGGCCGACGGCCGGGCGAACCCAACCCCGCCGCCCCGCCGCGGACTTGACGCCTTGGGCAAAATGCGTATTTTTCGTGGAAGAGAGGGCGGGGCAACATTTGAAACTGAGTTGCAATTACATGGGGTCCCTGCTATCTTTACCCACCGGAGGCGAAAGCGTGGTGGAAACGACCCCCCAGCATGACCAGACCGGACCGCCGGGTCTGCACCAGGAAGAACGGCGCCAGTTCGAGCGCCTGCTGCGGCAGTTGCGCCTGGACCGGATCGGGGATCGCCTGCTGGTGTTGGAGGCCTTCCTGGACAGCGAGGGCCACCACAGCGTCGAACAATGGCAGCGTGAACTGCGGGAGCGCGGGGTTTGCCTGGAGCCGGCCTTCGTGGCCCAGACCCTGGAGCTGCTGGCCAAGCTGGGTCTGGCCGCCCGGCGGGAGTTCGAGGGCGGGCCGGTCTGCTACGAGCACCGCCACCTGGGCGAGCACCACGACCACCTGATCTGCACCCAGTGCGGCGGCATCACCGAGTTCCACGATCCGGAGCTGGAGGCCCTGCAACAGCGCATCAGCCAAGGCCAGGGCTTCCACCCCCTGCGCCACAAGCTGCAAATCTACGGCCTCTGCCATCGCTGCCTGGCCACTCGGCGACCGAGCTTGCCCCTGGCCCTGGCCGCCCCGGGCGAGAAGGTCCGGGTGGAGCGCCTGACCGGCGGGGAGTGCCTGGTCAACCAGTTGCGCGACCTGGGGATCGGAGTGGGCAGCGAGATCGAGGTCATCAGCGCCAATGGCGGGCCCATGGTCCTGGCGGTCAAGGGCAGCCGGGTGGCCCTGGGCCGGGGGGCGGCCCAGCGGGTGCTGGTCAGCCAGGCGGAGGAGTCACGGGCGGAGCGCTAGGCGGAAAGGCGGTCGGCGGAGCGGCCGTTTTTTTGGTATTGACATTGAGACTGAGTAGCAGTAACAATACATGCCGGAGGAGGCCATGCCCGAGATTTCGATGCGTCAACTGCAAGCCGGCCAGAACGCCACCGTGGTCAAGATCACCACGGCCGGGGAGCTGGGGCGTCGCCTGCGCGACATGGGCCTGGTGCCCGGGACCCCGCTGGTGGTGATCGGCCGCGCGCCGCTCAAGGATCCGGTGGAGATCAAGCTGCGGGGCTACAACCTGACCCTGCGCAACAACGAGGCCGACCACATCGTGGTGCGGGTGGAGGACAACCAGTGAGCCAACCCGGCCTGACCATCGCCCTGGCCGGCAACCCCAACGCCGGCAAGACCAGCCTGTTCAACGCCCTCACCGGCGCCCGCCAGCACGTGGGCAACTACCCTGGCGTGACGGTGGAAAAGAAAGAGGGCGAGGTCCGTCACCAGGGCCAGGTGGTGCGGGTGGTGGATTTGCCCGGCACCTACAGCCTCACCGCCTACTCCCTGGAGGAATTGGTGGCCCGCAACTACGTCATCGGCGAGCGGCCGGACGTGGTGGTGGACGTGGTGGACGCCGCCAACCTGGAGCGCAACCTCTACCTGGCGGTGCAGTTCATGGAGTTGGGCGCGCCGCTGGTCATCGCGCTGAACATGATGGACGTGGCCGAGGCCCGCGGCATGAAGATCGACGTGGCCAAGCTCTCCCAACTCCTGGGGGTACCGGTGGTGCCCACCGTGGCCCGCACCGGCAAGGGCATGGAGGAGCTGATGGCCGCGGCGGTGGAGGTGGCCCGGGCACAGCGGCCCTGGCGGCCGCTGGTCATCAGCTACGGCAGCGACGTGGACGAGGGGCTCAAGGAGCTGACCAGCCTGTTGGAAGGCAAGGAGGTCCGCCACGGCCTCCTGGACGCCCGTTGGCTGGCCCTGAAGTGCCTGGAGGCCGACCAGGAGGTGCTGGAGAAGCTGCAGTCGGACCCGCACCTGGCCCAGCGCCTGCTGCCGGTCTGCCGGCGGGTGGCCGACCACGTCCGCCAGACCATGGACGACGAGCCCGAGAGCGTCATCGCCGACTACCGCTACGGCTTCATCAGCGCCATCGCCCGCCAGGCCATCACCTGGGAGCGCGAGGTGCGCATGGATTTCAGCGACAAGGTGGACCGGGTGCTGACCAACCGGCTCATCGGCCCCTTGTTTCTGGTGGGGGTGCTCTACGCCGTCTACCAGTTCGTCTTCTGGGCCAGCGAGGGTCCGGTGGCCGGGTTGGAGGCCGGCTTCGGCTGGCTGGGCGAGGCGGTGACCGGGCTGATGCCCGAGGGCGCCCTGCGCTCGCTTTTGGTGGACGGGGTCATCGGCGGCGTGGGCGGGGTGCTGGTCTTCGTGCCCCTGATCATGTTCATGTTCTTCGCCATCGCCATCATGGAGGATTCCGGCTACATGGCCCGGGTGGCCTATCTGATGGACCGGGTGCTGCGGGCCTTCGGCCTGCACGGCAACTCGGTGATCAGCCTGATCGTGGGCGGCGGCATCAGCGGCGGCTGCGCGGTGCCGGGCATCATGGCCACCCGCACCCTCAAGGACCCCCAGGCCCGCCTGGCCACCATGCTGGTGGTGCCTTTCATGAACTGCGGGGCCAAGATGCCGGTCTTCGGCCTGCTGATCGCCGCCTTCTTCGCCGACAAGAAGCCGGAGGTGATGTTCGGCCTGACGCTCTTCGCCTGGGCCCTGGCCTTGATCGCCGCCCGCATCCTGCGCTCCACCCTGCTCAAGGGCGAGCAGGCCCCCTTCGTCATGGAGTTGCCGCCCTATCGCACCCCCACCCTCAAGGGCCTTCTCATTCACATGTGGGAGCGGACCTGGCAGTACCTCAAGAAGGCCGGCACCATGCTGCTGTCGGTCAGCATCGTGATGTGGGCCCTGATGAGCTTCCCCGGCCTGCCCGAGGAGCGGGCGTCCCACTACGAGCAGGCCCTGGCCCAGGCCGAGAGCGAGCAGGCCAAGACCGAGCTCAAGAACCAGCAGGCCAGCGAGGAGCTGGCCGGCAGCCTGGCCGGCCGGATTGGACAGGCGGTCAGCCTGATCACCGCTCCCCTGGGCTTCGAGTGGCGCACCAACGTGGCCCTGTTGGGCGGTCTGGCGGCCAAGGAGGTCATCGTCTCCACCCTGGGCACCGCCTACAGCCTGGGCAAGACCGAGGGCGAGGAGGGCGCGGCCAGCCTGGCCGAGCGCCTCAAGGAGGAACCGGGCTGGAACGCGCTCAACGCGCTGAGCCTGATGGTCTTCGTGCTCATCTACTCGCCCTGCCTGGCCACCCTGGTGGTGATGCGTCGCGAGACCGGTTCCTGGCGTTGGCCGGCCTTCAGCGTGGTCTACACCACCGCCGTGGCCTACCTGATGGCCCTGATCGTGCACCAGGGCGGCCGGCTCCTGGGCCTGGGCGGCTGAGAGGCGGCGGGGAGGAAGGCAGACCATGTGGCAGACCGTGTTGGCGGTGGTGATCGTGGCCGTGGCGGCCTACTTCGTCGGACGCCGCTTCTGGTGGGGCGTTTCCGGCCAGGGTCCGGCCTGCGGCTGTGGCCCGGACAAGACCGGGGGGTGCTCCACCTGCGCCCGGCCCCAGCGCCTGACCCTGGAGGACCTGACCCCGCCTCCGGGCGAATCCTGCCCCCACTGCCCGCCCGAGGACGACGCGCGCCGGGCGGACCCCGAAAGCGAGGAAAAGCGATGAAAAGCCGAGCCGTAGTGGCGATCGAGACCGGCCAGACCCTGGCCCAGATCGGCCAGGGACTCCGCCGCTGGGTTTTTCCGGCCGGGGGCCGGCCCCAGGCCGGCGGCGGAGTCGGCCCAAACCAAAACCAGCCAAGGAGCGCCTAGCATGTCCGACCATCACCACGACCACCACCAAGGCCACGGCTCCCCGGGCGGCTGCGGCTGCCAGGGCGGGGGCGACTGCGCCAACTGCCCTGGCCGCCGCGCCGACCAGAAACCGTCCCCGTCCGCCGTTCCGGTGGCGGACACCCCCCGCCCGGCAGGGCGTTGACAGCCCATGTATTACAAAGTAATACTAGACAAGCGCGACGTTTTTGCTTAGGTTGGTGGCCAGCGGGGGTTGAAGCCCCCACCCCTGGCCGGGTTCCCGGCTAGGGTCCCACCTAGCCTCCTGGCAAAATTCGTCCGGCCCAGAAGGGCCACTCCCAAGGCAACCCGGCCCACGCGCCCTGCCTGCCCAACGGCTGGGGGCACAGGTGAGGAGCGTCCAGGCCTTTGAAGCTGGATGTCTAACAAGGAGAATGGGTTATGGTCAAAAAACTCAAATGGGCGGCGCCGTTGGTGGCGGCGATCTGCCTGCTGACGCCCCTGGGGGCCCAGGCCGCCAACGACGACCTGGAGGCCCTGCGCCAGGAGCTCAAGGCCCTGCGCGAGAAGGTGGCGGAACTGGAGACCAAGCTGGAGGAGAGCAGGACCGCTCCGGCTCCCGGCGATCGCGCCTCGGTCGCGGCCCAGGAGCCCAAGGAGGAGCAGAAGGGCGTTCTCAGCGACCTGGAAAAGAAGGTGAAGATCTACGGTGGGGTCGAGGTCTGGGGCCAGGGTTCCAGCCGGGAGGTTAAAGCCGACAACCGCAAGACCAGCAGCAGCGAGTTCAAGCTGCGCCGGGCCGAGGTCTTCATGGAGGCCCAGATCAACCCCTGGGCCAAGGGTCTGATCCACCTGCTCTGGGAGCAGGACAAGACCGAACCGGTGGATCTGGACGAGGGCTACATCCTCCTGGGCCAGACCAACGACGTGCCCTTCTACGCCATGGGCGGCCGCATCTATCCCGCCATCGGCCACTTCGAGAGCTTCCTGATCACCGACACCATCACCCGGGAGGTCTTCGAGACTCAGGCCACCGCCCTGGAGGTGGGTTACGCCAACGACTGGATCAACCTGGGTCTGGCCGCCTTCCGCGGCACCACCCACGAGATCAGCGACGGCGACGACCGCAAGATCAACTCCTACTTCGCCCATCTGGGCCTGGCCACCCCCGAGGGTTTCCTGGGCGATCTCAAGCTCCGCGGCCATATCGCCTACCTGAGCAACATGGACTCCACCTTCGTCCGCGACCAGATCGCCAACAACGCCATCCAGGATCTGGTGGGGGCCTGGTCGGTGGAGATCAAGGCCGAGTACCGCATCTTCGCCCTGATCGCCGAATACATCCGGGCCACCGACAGCTTCAAGGCCGGCGCCCTGGGTTACGCCCCGGCCGAGGCCAAGCCCGAGCCCTACGCCTTCAACCTCGAGGCGGCGGTGATGCCCTTCGAGGGCTGGACCTTCGCGGCGCGCTACGAAGGCTCCGGCGACCTGTACGGCCAGCAGCCCGAGCGCCAGTGGGGCTTGGGCGCCAAGTGGGAGTTCATCAAGGACACCACCCTGGGTCTGGAATACATGCGCGGGGAGTACCAGAACGACGACACCCGCGATCTGGTCACCACCCAACTGGCGGTCAAGTTCTAACCGCTCCTTCCGGGAGAACCCGTCCTCCCCTTACCCCACCCCTCCGGGGCCCTCGGGCTCCGGAGGGGCTTTTCGATCCAGGACCGATCGGGTTGATGCGAGTTGCTTGGCGATGCTGGGCCGGCGTTCAGGCCGGCGCCGGTTTCCGCGCGGCCTCCAGAGTCTGGCGCACCATCTGGAGGAGGTCGTTGCGGCGGTAGGGCTTGGCCAGAAAGCCCAGGGCGGCCTGGCGCACCTCTGGTCCGGCGCAGGCGTCGGGGGCGTAACCCGAGCTGATGATGACCCGGGCCCCGGGATCCAGCTCCTTGAGCAGGAGCAGGCAGCGCGCCCCGCCCATGCCCGGCATGCCCAGGTCCATCAGCACCAGGTCGATCCGGCCGGGATGGTCCCGATAGGTTTCCAATGCCTCCTCGCCGCTGCTGGCGGTAAGCACCCGATAACCCTGGGACTCCAGGGTCCGCCGGGCCACGGTCAACAGGGCCGGCTCGTCGTCCACCACCAGAATGGTCTCCCGGGCGGTGGAGGGGGCGGGAGCGGCGGGCTCGGCGGGCGCGACGGACTCGACCGGTCCCAGGCTGGGCAGGTAGATGGCGAAGGACGCGCCCTGGCCCTCGCGGCTGTGGCAGATGATGTGGCCGCCGTGGCCCTTGACCAGGCCGAAGACGGTGGACAGCCCCAGGCCGGAGCCTTGCCCCACTCCCTTGGTGGTGAAGAACGGCTCGAAGATGTGGGGTAGATCGGCCTCGGAGATGCCCCGGCCGGTGTCGGCCACCGTGACGACGACATAGGCCCCAGCCGGGATGCGGGCCTGGTCCTGGATCAGATCCCGCTCCAGAACCTGGGTTCGCACCGTGATGTCCAGGCGTCCGCCCTCGGGCATGGCGTCCTGGGCGTTGGCGGCCAGGTTCACCAGGATCTGCTGGATCTGGCCAGGGTCGGCGTTGACCAGGGCCGGATTCCGGGCGGGGGTGACGGTCAGGGCGATCATCTTGGGGATGGTCCGCTCCAGCAAGGCGGCGACCTGGAGCAGCTCCTGGTTGAGGTCCACCGGCCGGAGGTTGGTCTCCACCCGGCGGCTGAAGGCCAGCACCTGGCGGACCAGGAACCCGGCCCGCTGGGCCGAGCGCAGGATCTGGCGCAGGTCGTCGGAGTTGTCGCGCCCCTGGGAGGCGCTTTCCAGGGCCAGCTCGGCATAGCCGGTGATGCCGGCTAGGATGTTGTTGAAGTCGTGGGCGATGCCACCGGCCAGGGTGCCCACCGCCTCCATCTTTTGGGCGTGGCGCAACTGCCGCTCCAGGGCCTCCTTCTCGGCCGCGGCCCGGTGGCGGTCGCTGACGTCGATCATCACCCCCACCACCTCGCGGACCCGCCCCTGGTCGAGGATGGGTTTGACGATGTCGCGCAACCAGACCTCGCGCCCGTCGGCGGCCAGCATGCGGTATTCGATTTGGTGCTCCTTGCCCCAGGACAAGGCCTCGGCGCGGTGCTTGGGCGCCCAGGCGCGGTCGTCGGGGTGCAGATGGCTGACCCAGAAATCGGGGTCGGCGGTCCAGCTCTCCAGAGGGTGACCCAACAGGGTCTCGGCCTGCTGGCTGACGTAGGTGAAGGCCAGGGTCTGGGGATCGCCGCGCCAAACCACGGCTCCCACCGACTCCACCAGCAGGCGGTGTTTTTCCTCGGAGGCCTTGAGCGCCTCCTCGGCCTCCTTCAATTCGCTGACGTCGGTCAGCACGTTCAGGAAGCAGGGTCGGCCCTCGTAGTCAATCTGATCCACCGACCAAAGCATGGTGTGAACCCGGCCATCCTTGAAGCGCATCCGGGTTTCCAGGTTGCGGAAGCCGCCCTGGCGCCGGAACAGATCCAGGGCGGTCTGGCGGTCCTTTTCCGGGTCGAGCCAGAAGCCAAGATCGAAAGAGGTCTTACCCAGCGCCTCCTCGTAATCGTAGCCGGTGATTTGGGTAAAGGCGTCGTTGACCTCCAGGAAGCGTCCGTCCTCCAGGCTGGTGACCGAGACCCAGACCGGACTGGCCTTGAAGGCCTTGCGGAATTTCTCCTCCGAGACCCGCCGGGCCTCCTCGGCCCACTTGCGGTCGGTGATGTCCAGGATCACCCCGTCCAGGAACTGGGGGGCGCCCTGGGAGTCGTAGCTGGCCCGGCCTTTCTCGAAGACCCAGCGCAAGCTCCCATCCGCGTGACGGATGCGGTATTCGATCAAGTAATGCTGGCGGTCGGCCACCGCCCGGGCCACCTCGCGCTGGACTGGCTCCAGGTCATCAGCCAGGATCAGGCGGCCGAAGTCGATCTCGCCGCGCCGGAACTGGTCCGGCGTGTATCCGGTCAGGGCCAGGGCGCCGCCGCTGATGTGGGTCACCCGCCAGGGCGATTCCACCTCGCAGCGGTAGACCATGCCCGGGATGTTCTCCACCAGGGCCCGCAGGTGCTCTTCTTTTTCACGCAGCTCCCGCTGGACCTGGACCTCCTCGCTGATGTCGTGGAGGAAGACCAGGGACGCCGGTCGTCCCCCCCAGCTGAAGGGCATGGCGTTGATCTGCATCCAGGATGACCGGCCCTGGGCGTTCATCACCCGCACCCGGTAGCTCTCCGGCGCCGGCTCGCCGGCCAGCCGCAGGCGGTGGCTCTCCCGCGCCAAGTCTTGGTGTTGGGGGTCGATGAACGGAATGAGGCTTTGGCCCAAAACCTGGCTTGCACTCAAGCCCAGGTATTGAAACACCCAGGGGTTGGCGAAGCGGACGATCTCGTCCTGCACCACCAGAATGCCGGTGCGCAGGTTGGTGACGATGGTCCGGTGCAGGGAGCCGCCCTCGGCCTGGCCAGCGACCGTCGCCGTCAGCACCTCGGCCAGGGCCCGGCCCAAGTCCTCCGCCGGCCAGTGCTCCGGAACCAGACGCGGCGGCTGGCCAACAGGCATCGCCTCCAGCAGCCTACCCAGGGCCGGGGCCGGCCCCCGGCAGACCAGGGGCAGGTCATGCTCCCTCGCCCAGGATTGCGCTCGCGTCAAGTCGGCGGGATCGCAGCGGGGGCCCAGGTCGGCCAGGACCAGGGACGGGCCTTGGCGGGCTAGCGCGGCGGCGGCCTGAGCCAGGCTGGCGGCCTGAGCCAGGCACCAGCCCTGGCGCTCCAAGGCCCTCGCCAGGGTAGGCAGCCGTTCGGGCGCGGCGGCCAGCAGGTAAAGACACCCCACGGCCATGGCTCCACCCGCTCCAGCGCCGGCGGACCGGACTGGAGAGAAAAAGGTTCGGGCTGTCCCCTCCCTGAACGGCGACCGTGGTGGGCAGGCGGAGTCGCCAGAAAAGTGAGCGCTTGAAAGTTGATATTCTAGGCAAAACGCGGCGGCTTTGGCAAGGACAAGGCGAGGGATGACCCCTTGGGTGGAGGAGGGCGGGGGCGGGTTAACCCAGGGGGGGGAGGGCGGTCAGATCGCTGGCGGCCCGCAG
>JAIWNN010000150.1 GCA_020216805.1 Desulfarculus sp.
CCTTCCCCGCCTCGTAAGACATAGGCATAGTACCAGGCATAGTCCTATCTCCAGGCTATGCAGGGTGTCCGCTACAAACGGGGGCCACTCCAGCGATCATGGCCACCAGGAAGACCACCTCGGTGTGAATCTTGTCTTCCTTGATGTAGACCTTGATGGTCTCCAACAGCTCCAGGCCGATCAGGATCATCAGGAAAAAGCCGAACACCTCCAGCATCTCGGTGATGTCCAGCAGCAGGAAGGGCGGCTTCATCAACTGCTCGTAGAGGATGACGCCCAGTTCCACCGTCCCGGCCAGCAGGGTGAGCATCATCATCCCGATCAGGACGACCTTGATGCCTTTTTCCAGCCATTCCACCAGGCCCATGGTCCACCCTCCCCCGGCCGGCGCGGTCCGGCCGGCTACTCCGGCACCACCCGGTGGTGCTTCTTCTTGCCGGCGCGCAGCCAGAGCGCCCCGTCCGGGCCGGCCTGGGCCAGGGACAGGGGCTGGTCGAAGGCGGTGATGCGCTCCTCGCCCACGTAGGCCCCGCCCTGGGTCACCAGGCGGCGGGCCTCGGAGTTGCTGGCGCAGAGCCCCGTCTGCACCAGGAGGGTGAAGGCCGGGATGCCGGCCTCCAGCTGGGCCCGAGGCAGGCTGGTGGTGGGCACGCTGTCCGCGTCCCCGCCCGGCCCGCCGAAGGCGGCGGCGGCGGCGGCGGCGGCGGCCTTGGCCTCGGCCTCGCCGTGCACGATCTTGGTGACTTCAAAGGCCAGGACCTGCTTGGCCTGGCGGATGTCCGCCCCCGTCAGCCGGGCCAGCTCGTCGATCTCGCTGATGGGCAGGAAGGTGAAGAGCTTGAGGAAACGGACCACGTCCTCGTCGGTGGTGTTGACCCAGTACTGGTAGAAGTCATAGACCGGGGTGCGGTCGGCGTCCAACCAGATGGCCCCGGCGTGGGTCTTGCCCATCTTCTGGCCGGTGCTGGTGGTGATCAGCGGGAAGGTGAGGCCGTAGACCGTGATCCCCAGCATGCGGCGGGTGAGGTCCACCCCGGCCACGATGTTGCCCCACTGGTCGTTGCCGCCCATCTGCAGACGGCAGCCGTAGTGCTTGGCCAGATGCATGAAATCGTAGGCCTGCAACAGGGCGTAGTTGAACTCGATGAAGGACAGGCCCTGCTCCTGCTCCAGGCGCAGCTTGACGCTTTCGGCGGCCAGCATGCGGTTGACCGAGAAGTGGCGGCCGACATCGCGCAGGAACTCGATGTAGTTCAAGGGGGCCAGCCAGTCGGCGTTGTTGACCATGATCGCCCCGCCGGGGCCGAAGTCCAGGAAGCGGCTGAGCTGCTGCTTGATGGCCAGGGCGTTGGCGGCCAGCTCGTCCAGGGAGAGGATCTGGCGCATCTCGGTCTTGCCCGAGGGGTCGCCGATCATGCCGGTGCCGCCGCCCACCACCGGGATGGGGCGATGGCCGCAGCGCTGGAGGTGGACCAGGGAGAGGATCGGCACCAGGGAGCCCACGTGCAGGCTGGTGGCGGTGGGGTCGAAGCCGATATAGCCCAGGACGGTCTCTTGGGCGAAGAGCTGGCTCAGGGCCTCGGCGTCGGTGCACTGGGCCACGTAGCCGCGTTCCAGGAAGTTTTGGTAGGCGTTGATGGTCATGGCGCGATCCTTGGGGATGAGGGGTTCAGCCGCTGCCGGCAGGGGTGATGCTACCTTAAAACCTCCCGGAATGGCAAGGAAAGGGCGCTATTTTGCTGGGAACTGGGGGCGGCGACGGGGTTGGGGAGGGCCGGTGGTTTTTTCGCGCCCCCAGGCATGACCTCACGCGGCCGACGCCGCCGGACCAAGGGCTTGTCCCGGCCACCCGGAGGGGAGACAAGAGGAGAGATCGCTTCGCCGCGCTCGCGATGACAAAGGCGGGGCCGGATTGGCATTCTCTGGGCCCACCCGGCTTTCTTTGGGGAGGGGGGGTGGGGGGAACCCCTTTCTTTGGGCACCAAAGAAAGGGGTTCCCCCCACATCTCCCAATCTCCCGCCCCCGTCCCCGCCCTACCCCCAGTCGCCGCGTTGGCAGGCCAGGACGCGGGGGATGCCGGCCAGGTCGTTGATGGTGGCGATTTCCTGAAAGATTTCGGCGTGGCGGGCCAGTTCCAGGGCGCGGGCGGCCTGGCCGGCGCCGATCTCGATCAAGAGCCAGCCCAAGGGGCGCAGGAAGGCTCCGGCCCCGGCGATGATGGCCCGGATCAGGTCCAGGCCGTCGTCTCCGGCCAGGAGGGCCTGCTTGGGCTCGTAATCGCGGACCTCGGGCGGGAGGTCGCGGTATTCGTGGCGGGCGACATAGGGCGGGTTGGCGGTGATGAGCTCGAAGAAGCCGCCATCCGGGGCCACGGCGTCCCAGAGATCGCCCTCGCGCCAGATCACCCGGTCGGCCAGGCCCAGAGCGGCGGCGTTGTGGCGGGCGTAGTTGAGGGCGGCCGGGGAGATGTCCACCCCCACGGCGGTGGCGTCTGGGTGGTGAGCCAGGATGGCCAGGGGCACCGCGCCGGAGCCGGTGCAGAGGTCAAGGACACGAGGGGCGGTCTGGTCCTTGAGGCGGGCCAGGGCCTCCTCCACCAGGTGCTCGGTCTCGGGCCGGGGGATGAGCACCCCGGGGCCGACTTTGAAGTCCAGGCCGTAGAATTCCTTATGGCCCAGGATGTAGGCCAGGGGCTCGCGCCCCCGGCGGCGCAGGATCAGGGCCTTGAAGGCGGCCAGCTCCTCCGGGGTCAGGGGCTGCTCGAAGCGCAGGTAGAGGTCGATGCGCTTGAGGCCCAGGACCCGGGCCAGCAGGAGCTCGCCGCAGAGCCGGGGGGCGTCCGCGCCGTGCTTGGCCAGGTATTCGGCCGCCCAGGCGACCAGGCGGCCGATGGTCCAGGGCGGGGCCAAGGTTTTGCTCAGCCTTCCGCGGCCTTGAGGGCTTCGGCCTGGAAGTGGGCGATCAGCGGCGGGATGACGTCGCCCAGCTCGCCGGCCATGATCAGGTCCAGGTTGTAGAGGGTGAGTCCGATGCGGTGGTCGGTCAGGCGGTTTTGGGGGAAGTTGTAGGTGCGGATGCGCTCGGAGCGGTCGCCGGAGCCGACCTGGCTTTTGCGGGCCGCCGCCTCGGCCGCCTGCTGCTCCTGGATCTTGATGTCCAGCAGGCGGCTGGCCAGGACCTTCATGGCCTTGGCCCGGTTCTTGTGCTGGCTGCGCTCGTCCTGGCAGGTGACCACCAGGCCGGTGGGGATGTGGGTCAGGCGGACCGCGCTGTCGGTGGTGTTGACATGCTGGCCGCCGGCCCCGGTGGAGCGATAGAAGTCCACCCGCAGGTCCTCGGGGCGCACATCCACCTCGGCCTCCTCGGCCTCGGGCAGGACCGCCACGGTGGCGGCGGAGGTGTGGATGCGGCCCTGGCTCTCGGTGGCCGGCACCCGCTGCACCCGGTGGACCCCGGACTCGTACTTGAGCTGGCTATAGGCCCCTTGGCCGCTGATCAGGGCGATGACCTCCTTGAAGCCGCCGTTGGCCGACTCATGGGCGCTGATGATCTCGGTCTGCCAGCGCCGGGCCTCGGCGAAGCGCAAATACATGCGCAACAGATCGGCGGCAAAGAGCGCCGCCTCCTCGCCGCCGGTGCCGGCCCGGATCTCCAGGATGACGTTCTTCTCGTCGTTGGGGTCCTTGGGCAACAGGAGAAGCTGGATCGCCTGCTCCAGCTCGGGCAAGCGGGCCTCGGCCGCCTCGACCTCGGCCTTGGCCAGCTCGGCCATCTCCGGGTCGGAGTCCCGGGTCAGCTCGCGGTTTTCGGCCAGCTCGGCCTCCAGGCGCAGGTAGTCGCGGTAGGCGTTGACCAGGGGCTCCAGGTCGGAGCGATCCTTGGCCACCTTTTGGGCGGCCTTGAGGTCGGCCAGGACCGCCGGGTCGGCCAGGCTCTCCTCCAGCGCCACGAAGCGGTCTTCCAGTTCCTTGAGTTTGGCTCGCACCAAGGGGCTCAGGGCCATGCTTCACTCACCTTTGCCGGAGCTACGCGGGCCGCGGGCCGGGCCGCCGGGAGGCGGGGCTCTGGGGGTCCGCGCGCTTGATTATATTCAAGTCGCGCCCGGGGTGGGCGGCGTTAAAGACAGGTCAGGGAGGGGCCTTCGGCCTCGGCGGTGGCCACCGCCGCCTTGAGGGCGGTCAAGGCCACCTCGATCTGGGCGTCGTCGGGCTCGCGGGTGGTGAGGCGCTGCATCTGCAGGCCGGGCCAGAGCATGGCCCCCCAGAAGCCCCGGCCGCCCTTCTTGCCCGCCAGACGGATGATCTCGTAGGCCAGGCCGGCGATGGGCAGCATCAGGAAGATCTTCAGGACGATCTGGAGCGCCTGGTTGAGCCAGGCGGCCTCGGCCATCCGGGGCAGCAGGGGGAAGACCACCGCGAAGATGGCGATGGAGACCACCAGCACCACCAGCAGGAAGGCGGTGCCGCAGCGGGGATGGAGGCGCGAGAATTCGCGGGCGTTCTCCACCGTCAGCGGCAGGCCGGCCTCGAAGCAGTAGATGGACTTGTGCTCGGCCCCGTGATACTCGAAGACCCGCTGGATGTCGCGCATGCGGGAGATGAGCCAGAGGTAGGCCACGAAGACGGCCACCTTGATGGCGCCGTCGGTGAGGTGGAACCAAAAGCTCTGCTCGTCGAAGCCGAAGGCCGACAGCCGGCCCAGCCAGAGGGAGAGCAGGTGGGGCAGGGCCACGAACAGGGCCATGCCGGCGGCGATGGCCAGGACCATGGTCAACGCCAGGGCCCAGCCGCCCAGCTCCTGCTCGCCCTCTTCCTCCTCCAACGCCTGGTTGGCCGAGAACGAGAGGGCCTGGAGCCCGTGGACCAGGGTCTCCAGGAGCACCACCGGCCCGCGCAAAAAAGGCCAGGCCAGGAAGGGCAGCCGCGAGGAGAGGGGGCGGAAGGGATCGTTCTTGAGCACCATCGCCCCCGAGGGCCGCCGCACGGCCACGCATAGGCGGCGAGGAGCCTTCATCATGACCCCCTCGATCACCGCCTGTCCGCCGACCGTCATCCCGCTCATGGTCGAACCCGCCTGGAGAGACTAGGCCTGGTCGGCCTCGGTCTCCTGCTCGGCCTTGGCCCGGCGCGCGGCCTCCAGCTCGTCGGCCTTGCCCTTGAACTTGTCCAGGTGCTGGTACTTCTTGTAGAAGCGCTCCACGCGACCGGCGGTGTCCACCAGCTTCTGCTTGCCGGTGAAGAAGGGATGGCACTGCGAGCAAATCTCCACCCGGATCTCGGGCTTGGTGGAGCCGGCCTCGAACTCGGCCCCACAGGCGCAGCGAACCTTCACCACTTCGTAATCGGGATGAATGCCAGGTTTCATGCCGTAAGCTCCTGAAATTAATCTGCCTGAGCTGGGAAGTATACCCTTGGCCGCGCCAAATGCAACCAAGCGCGCCCCAAATAGCCCGGTGGGGCCTGGGCGCCCGACCCGGTCAACCAGATATGGCCTTGTTCGGCAACCCACCGCAACATCTGGGAGTTTGCCGGGTAAAAGCTAACGGCCCCGGCCGCGCCAAGGGATTAGGTCCAGGGCGACGGCGGGGCCGGGGAGTCAATACTACCTGCTCATGGAATCCAGGAAGTCCTGGTTGCTCTTGGTGCCGTGCAGCTTCTCCTGCAAAAACTCCATGGCGTCCACCGGGGTCAGGGGGCTGAGGAGCTTGCGCAGGATCCAGATGCGGTTGAGCACGTCCTCGGGCAACAAGAGCTCTTCCTTGCGGGTGCCGGAACGGTTTATGTCGATGGCCGGGAAGACGCGCTTGTCGCTGAGCTTGCGGTCCAGGTGGATCTCCATGTTGCCGGTGCCCTTGAACTCCTCGAAGATCACCTCGTCCATGCGGCTGCCGGTGTCGATCAGGGCGGTGGCGATGATGGTCAGCGAGCCGCCGTCCTCGATGTTGCGGGCGGCGCCGAAGAAGCGCTTGGGCCGATGCAGGGCGTTGCTGTCCACGCCGCCGGAGAGGATCTTGCCGCTGGGGGGGACCACGGTGTTGTAGGCTCGGGCCAGGCGGGTGATGGAGTCCAGGAGGATCACCACGTCACGCTTGTGCTCCACCAGGCGCTTGGCCTTCTCGATGACCATCTCGGCCACCTGCACGTGGCGTTGGGCCGGCTCGTCGAAGGTGCTGGAGATGACCTCGCCCTTGACCGAGCGCTGCATGTCGGTGACTTCCTCGGGACGCTCGTCGATCAAAAGCACGATCAGGACCACCTCGGGGTGGTTTTTGGTCACGCTGTTGGCGATGTTCTGCAGCAACATGGTCTTGCCGGTGCGCGGGGGGGCCACGATCAGGCCGCGTTGACCCTTGCCGATGGGGGTCATCAGGTCCATGATCCGGGCCGAGTAGTTCTTGGGCTCCCCTTCCACCTCCAGCTTTAGGCGCTCCTGGGGATAGAGCGGCACCAGGTTGTCGAACAGGATCTTGTCGCGGGCCACCTCCGGCGGCTCCATGTTGATCGATTCCACCTTCAGCAGGGCGAAGTAGCGCTCGCCCTCCTTGGGGGGACGGATCTGGCCGGAGATGGTGTCGCCGGTGCGCAGGTTGAACCGCCGGATCTGGCTGGGGGAGACGTAGATGTCGTCCGGCCCGGGTAGGTAGTTGTAGTCCGGGGCCCGCAGGAAGCCGAAACCGTCGGGCAGGATCTCCAAGACGCCTTCGCCGTAGATGGCCCCGTTGCGCTCGGCCTGGGCGGTGAGCAGGGCGAAGATCAGGTCCTGGCGGCGCATGCCCGCCGCGCCCTCGATGTTCAGATCCCGGGCCAGCCCGGTCAGATCGGCGATGGGCTTTTCCTTGAGCTCGACGATGTTCATGCTGCCGCCGTCGTCAAAGCTCTCGCGCTTGGGGCGGCCGGGTTTGCGCTCCTGGGTCCTGGGCTTATGGTTGTTCTCTTGCATGACTCGCTTGGCTATGTTGGGGTTTTGGCTGGCAGTAAGGGCGGTTGGAGCAAGCCCATCGACCGGCCGTCCGGCTCGGTCCGCCCTGTTGGCTGACTCATTTGGAAATGCGAGGCTAGCTGGATCCTAAACTCGTTGGGGGAGGGTTGCACGCCGCCGGGAACATCCGGACCCTGCCGCCCCCGATTGAACCCCGTGGGGCTCAAGGGCTTGCGAAGGCTGTTATGCTGGGAGCGTTTCGCTTACCGGCTGGAGGCAGCGCCGGCCAGGGCGCACAGCCCGGCCCAGACGGCCCTTACCTGGCTGTGAGTGTCTGTTATGGCGCCGGAATTGTCAACCACAAATTGGGCCAACCCCCGCTTTTGTTCGATGTCCATCTGGGCCGCCAGCGCCGCCTCGGCCTGTTCACGGGTCACGCCGTCGCGTTTCATCAGCCGCTCGATCTGCACCGCGCGCGGAACATAGACCAGCACCACCGCCGCGAAACGTCCGGCCCACCCCGCCTCGAAGAGCAGGGGCACGTCCACCAGCACCACGCCCTCGGGATCGGCCGCCCGCCAGTGGGCCAGCTCCCGCGCCAGCAACTCCCCCACCCGGGGATGCACGATGGCGTCGAGCCGCGCCCGGGCTTGAGGGTCGCTGAAGATCATTTCCCGCAACCGCCGGCGGTCCAACCCGCCGTCCGGGCCCAGCACCCCGGGGCCGAAGGCGGCCACGATCTCGGCCAGACCCTGGCCGCCCGGCTCCACCGCCTGGCGCGCGAGCAGGTCGGTGTCCACCAGGTGCGCGCCCAAGGTCACGAACATCGCGGCCACGGTGGACTTGCCGCTGGCGATCCCCCCGGTGAGCCCCACCTCAAGCACCGCGACCCTCCTCCCCCGCCGCCAGGGCGTGCAGCACCGCCCGGAAGTCCGGCGGCAGCGGGGCCAACACCGCCACCTCGCCCCCGGTCACCGGATGGCGAAAGGCCAGGCGCAGGGCGTGCAGCATCTGGCGTCCCGCCGCCTTGAGCTCCCGCCCGGCCTCGCCCGGCGGCCGCTTGCGTCCCCGGCGGCCGCCGTAGACCGCATCACCCAACACCGGCCAGCCGGCCTCGGCCAGGTGGACCCGGATCTGGTGGGTGCGGCCGGTGGCGATGGTCACCCGCAGCAGACTCACCTCGGCCGCGGCGAAGTGGCGCACCATCTGCCAGCGGGTGAGCGCGGGCTTGGTCTGGCGGCCCTGGCTGGACATCCGCTTGCGGTCCACCGGGTGGCGGCCGATGCCGGCGTTGATCTCGCCGCTTTTTGGCGGCCGGCCCCAGACCAGGGCCAGGTATTCCTTTTGCACCCGGCCAGCGGCAAAGGCCGCCACCAGGCCGCGGTGGGCGCGGTCGTCCTTGGCCGCCACCAGGGCCCCGGAGGTGTCCATGTCCAGGCGGTGGACGATCCCCGGCCGCAGCACCCCGCCCACCCCGGCCAGATCCCCGCAATGGTGCAGCAAACCATGCACCAAGGTGCCGGTCTCGTGCCCGGCCGCCGGATGGACCACCACCCCCGGGGCCTTGTTGACTACGATCAGATGGGGATCCTCGTAGAGCACCGCCAGATCCATGGCCTCCGGCCGCAGCTCCAGGGGCTGGGGCGGGGGGAGCCGCAGGCTCAAGATCTCGCCGCCCTGGAGCCGGGCGCTGGCCTTGGCCGGTTGGCCCGCCAGGCTCAGGCGGCCCTGCCCCAGCAGACGCTGGACCTGGGCCCGGCTCAGGCGCGGGGCGAACAGCTCGGCCGCCACTTGGTCCAGGCGACGGCCGGCGGCCTGGGGCGGCGTCAGGCGCTCCAGCAGCTCCTCCCCGGCCGGGGGGTCGGGCGGATTTTGGCGCGGCGGCTGGGGCATGGACGGAGAACCTCGCTGGGCGCGGGCGCGCGGCTTGGCATGCGTTTTTGCACGCGCGCAGCGCGCTGGCAAAAAGCC
>JAIWNN010000038.1 GCA_020216805.1 Desulfarculus sp.
GAAGTTGATGCGTCCGAAACGCAAGGCGGGCATGCGGCTCCCCAAACTGGGGCCCGGCCGCGGCGCGCTTGGTCAAGGCAACGCCGGGGCCGGGCCGTTTCGCGGTTGAATCAGACTTTGCTAGTCCCAGTTGCGGCGGTCGTCGATGATCTTGCAGCCCTGAGGCAGGGTGCCCGGACCCACGACTTCCACTTCGCCGCTGACCCGGAGCACCTCCTTCATCGCCGCCTCCATGGCCCCCTTCAGCTCGGCGCTGTCGGCCGAGGCATCCTTGAGCTCGCAGACCAGGGTCATCACGTCCTTGTGCCCCTGGCGGCTGACCACCAGTTGGTAGGCCAGGACCTGGGGAAATTTTTGGGCCACCTGCTGCACTCCGCTGGGATGCACGAACATGCCCTTGACCTTGGTCATCTGGTCCACCCGGCCCATGATCCGGGTCAGCTTGGGCGCGGTGCGGCCGCAGGGGCAGGACGCGGTGGTGTAGGCCGAGAGGTCGCCGGTGCCGAAGCGAATCAGGGGGTAGGCGTGGTCGAAGACGGTGGCCACCACCTCGCCGGGCTCGCCCTCCCCCACCGGTTGCCCGGTCTCGGGGTCCACCACCTCCACCACGCAGTCCTGGGCGAAGTGCATCCCGCCCAGGTGGAAGCACTCGTAGCTGAGGCAACCCACGTCGGCGGTGCCGTAGGACTGGCGGATGACCATGCCCAGGCGCTCCTCCAGGGAGGTCCGCAGGCTTTCGGGCAGCATCTCGGCCGCCACGAAGGCCACCTTGAGCTGGAGGTCCTTCTTAAGGTCCAGGCCCAGATCTTCGGCCCGGTCGGCGATGGTGGCCAGGAAGCTGGGGGTGCCCAGATAGCCGGACACGCCCAGCTCCTGCATGATCTGGATCTGCAATTCGGTGTTGCCCACCCCGGCCGGCACCGAGACGCAGCCCACCAGGTTCAGGCTGGCGTCCAACCAGAAAGCGAAGGGCACCAGGTTGAAGTTGAAAGTGACCTGGGCGATGTCGCCCCGGCGGAACCCGGCCGCGAAAAAGGCCTGGGCCCAGCGATCGTCCTGATAGACCTTCTCGCCCGGCTCGTAGATGGGGCCGGGCGAGACGTAGATGCGCGCCAGCTTGTCGATCGATTCGCCCACCAAACCGCCGAAAGGCAGGCCCTCCCGCTGCAGCTTGACCAGGTCGGCCTTCTCGGTGACGGGCAGGCGGGCCAGGTCGGCCACGCCGCGGATGTCGCCCGGCTCGGCGCCCACCGCGGCCATTTTCTGGGCAAAGGCCGGGGCGTTGGCATGGGCATGGGCCACGATCTCCCGCACCCGGCGGTCCAGGTACTCCTGACGGGCCTGGGGGTCCATGGTCTCCAGGTCGGGGCGCAGGTAGCCGGAACGGCGGTCTTTCTCAGCCATGGTCAACATCTCCCCAGCAAAAGGAGTGGGCGGGACGGAGCCGTTCGTCCCCAGGCGCGATACATTATTAAGCGAATAGGATGTGTTACGTCAACCACCGCTTGCGGCGCTTGTAGTGTTTGACATCGCGGTAGGAGCGCTTGGTGCCCATGTCGGTCATGCCCAGGTAGAAGCGCTTGACGTCCTCGTTGTTCTTGAGCTTCTCGGTGGTGTCGTCCAGCACGATCTTGCCGTTTTCCATGATGTAGCCATGGTGGGCGATGTTTAGGGCCATGCGCGCGTTCTGCTCGACCAGCAGGATGGTGGTGTTCAGTTCCTGGTTGAGCTTGACGATGATCTCGAAGATCTCGCCCACCAACAACGGGCTCAGGCCCAGGCTGGGTTCGTCCAGCATCATCAGCTTGGGCCGAGCCATCATGCCTCGGCCGATGACCAGCATCTGCTGCTCGCCGCCGGAGAGATAGCCGGCCAGGCCGGCCTCGCGCTCCTTGAGCCGGGGGAAATAATGGTAGACCCGCTCGATGCGCCGGTCCAGCTCGGCCCGGCTGCACCTCTGGGTGTGGGCGGCGGCGACGAGGTTCTCGCGCACGGTGAGGTCTTCGAAGACCCGACGGCCCTCCATCACCTGGAAGATGCCCCGCCGGACGATCTGCTCGGCGTCGAGGTGGTTGATCTTTTGCCCGTCGAACTCGATGGTCCCGTCGGTGACCTCGCCCTCCTCGGTCTTGAGCAGCCCGCTGATGGCCTTCAGGGTGGTGGATTTGCCGGCGCCGTTGGCCCCCAACAGGGCCACGATCTGACCCTGTTCCACTTGCAGGGACAGGCCCTTGAGCACCAGGATCACGTCGTCGTAGATGACCTCGATGTTGTTGACCGACAACAGCGGCGGCATGCGTCTCTCCCAGGTCGAGAAGGGGCGGGGGCTGTCCGCCCCCCGCCCCCGCCTAAGTGGCTACTTGCCCACGTCCTTGGCCTCGCGGGGCATGGTCACTTCCTTGACCTTCTCCATCTTGCCGCCCTGGCCCACGGTGTAGATGGTCAAGGTGGTGTTGGGGCGGTGATCGGTGGAGGTGTAGGTGATGGGCGCGGTCAGACCACCGGTGTCGAAGTCCTTGATCGTCTCCAGGGCGGCCACCAGGCCGGGACCGTCGAGCTTGCCGGCCTTCTTGGCCCGCTTCAGGCCTTCGGCCATGACCAGGTTGGAGACCCAGCTCTTGACGTAGTGCAGGGTGTACTGCTTGCCGCCGGCGGACTCCATGACCGCCTTCATGCCCGGCACGTCGGCGCCGAAGGGGGCCACCGGCACCATGCCGTAGGCGCGGCCGATGGCGGCGTCGCCAGCCAGCTTGGCCAGGTTCTCGTCGAAGCCCCAGCAGTTGATGACGAACTTGGTGCGCAGGCCCAGCTTGGCCGCGTCCTTGATGATGACCGCGGTGCTGGCGGTGGTGCCGCCGATCCAGGCGAAGTCGGGATCGAACTGCTTCATGTGCAGCAGCTGGCTGGTGGCGTCGATGGCCTTCAAGTCCACGATCTCGTCGGGTCCGATCTCCAGACCCTCGGCCTCGGCGTAGGCCTTGCCGGCCGGGATGGGGTTCTTGCCATAGGGGTGGTCGGGATAGATGAAGACGAACTTCTTGGCCCCGCTGTCCTTGGCGAACTTGATGGCGGCGCGAATGGAGGTGGAATAGTCGGTGCCGATGAAGAAGTTATAGGGGGTTTCCTTGGGGTCGGTGAGATTGCCGTCATAGCTGGCGCTGAAGAAGACCACCTTGTCCTTGTTGACCATGGGGCGCAGGGCGTTGGTGTCACCGGTGCCCCAGCCCTGGATCACGAAGACCTTGTCCACCGACAGGTACTTTTTGTAAAGGTTCACGGCCTCGGGAATCTTGTAGGCGTAGTCGTTGGGGATCAGTTTGATCATGTCACCGTCGATGCCGCCCTGGGCGTTGATGTATTTCTCGGCCGCCACGGCGCCGTCGCCATAGTCCTTGCCCACGTCCGAAGTGGGTCCGGTGATGTCGAAGATGCCTCCGACCTTGATTTCCCCGGCCAGGACCGCCGGGGCCAGCATCAGCCCCAAACCCGCCGTCAGCACCGCCAACCAGGCTAATTTCTTCATGCTCCGCTCCCTTCCTTGCAGTGACCTAATCGGGGAAGCCCCGCCCGGGCTCCTTCCCCGCCTCCCGCTCGAGCCGCCCCGCCACGGCGGGGGCATGTTTGGCGCCAGCCTGCCTGCCAACAACGACCCTCTCAGTAGGAGAAGGGCCACAGTTTCCAGTATGCGCGCACGGTGTGCCAGCGGGCGGCCAAGCCGTCAGGTTCGAAGATCAGGAACAGGATGACGATCAAACCGAAGACCATTTCGCGCAACGAGGCGAAGATGCCGAAGATGTTGGGATAGACGTCGGTCAGGGCCTCGGCCGGAATGCGCAACAGCTCCGGCAGCAACACGAAGAAGATGGCCCCGAAGATGCCGCCCAGCACATGTCCCAGGCCGCCCACGATGATCATGGCCAGGTACTGCACGCTCAGCCACATGGTGAAGTGCTCGTCGCTGATGATGGTGATGTAGAAGGCCCACAGGCCGCCGGCGATGCCCACCATGAACGAGCTGATGCCGAAGCTCATGATCCGGTACTTGAACAGGTTGACCCCGATCACCTCGGCCGCCAGATAACGGTCGCGCACCGCCACGAAGGCCCGGCCGGTGCGGGTGCGAGTCAGGTTTTTAAGATACAGGGTGGCCAGCACCGCGAACAACAGGGCCAGGTAATAGAAGCTGCGGTCGGAGTCGAAGGTGAAGTCTAGGCCCAGGCTTTGCAGACCGGCCGAGGGCACGATCAGGCCGGCGCTGCCGCCGGTGAGGCTTTCCCAGTTGCGCATGGCGTAGTCCAGGATGAACTGGGCGGCCATGGTGGCGATGGCCAGGTACAGGCCCCGCAGGCGCAGGGAAGGCAGGCCGAAGACCATGCCCACCGCCGCGGCCATCAGTCCGGCCGCGGGCAGGGCCAGGTAGAAGGGCCAGCCGTGGTTGGCCAGGATGCCGGCGGTGTAGGCCCCCACGCCCATGAAGGCGCCGTGGCCCAGGGAGATCTGGCCGGTGTAGCCGGTGAGCAGGTTGAGCCCGTGCGCACCCACGATGTAGATGAAGATCAGGTTCAGCATGTTGGTGAGGTTCAGGCCCAGCAAGGCGTTGGCCTGGTCGGCGTAGAGCGGGAAGGTGAGCAGGATGACGAACAGGAGGGCCATCCAGGCCTTGAGCCAGGTGGTCTGGAAGATGGCGTCGTCTTTCTCGTAGCTGCTGAAAAACAATCCGCAGGGCATGGGCCAGCCTCCCCCAATGGGGTGTGGGGCGGGGTTTTAGACCCGCTCGATCTCCTTGATGCCAAAAAGGCCGTAGGGCTTGACCATCAGGATGATGATGAGCACGATGAAGGGCGAGATCTCCTTGACGCCGCCTCCCAGGTAGACGTCCAGGTAGCTGCCCATGATGTTCTCCAGCACCCCGATGGTCAGACCGCCGATGATGGCCCCGCCGATGGATTCCAGACCGCCCAGGATCACCGCCGGGAAGACCTTGAGGCCGAAGCCGGCCAGGGCGCTGTTGATGCCGTTGATGTTGCCCACCAGGATGCCGCCCACCGCCGAGACCAGGGCCCCGATGGACCAGGAGATGGCGAAGACCTTCTTCACGCTGATGCCCATGCTCTGGGCCACGACCTGGTTGTTGGCCACCGCCCGCATGCTGATGCCCACCCGGGTGAACTTGAAGAAGGCGGCGAAGACCCCCAGGAACAGGCAGGCGAAGCCGATGGTCCAGAGGTAGACCTCGCTGACCCGCACGAAGCCGAAGTGCAGGGCCTTCTGGCTGAAGATGGGTGGATCGAAGACCATGATCTGGGTCCCCCAGATGATGGTCACCAGGCTTTTCAGCACCGTGGCCAGGGCGATGGTGATCATGATCACGCTGATGATGGGTTCGCCGATCATGGGGCGCAGGATCAGGCGTTCCAGGACCACGCCCATCAGCACGCTGAAGGACATGGTCAAGATGAAGGCCACCACGATGGGCAGGCCCAGGCTGGAATAGAACCACAGGCAGACATAGGCCCCCACCAGCACGAATTCGCCCTGGGCGAAGTTGATGATGCTGGTGGACTTGTAGATCAGGGCGAAGCCCATGGCCACCAGGGCGTAGACGCTGCCGATGACCAGGCCGGTCACGATGAGCTGGACGAACTGCTCCATGCTTACCTCGGTTGGGGTGGAACGCCGGCGGCTAGTGCACCGGTTTCCAGAACTGCCACCACTTGCGCTCCTCCTCCAGGGCGTACTGGTCCAGGGCCTTCATCCGCCGGATCTGGAGATCGGTCTTGATGGTGGCCACCTTGCCGTCCTGGTAGCGGATCTCGCTCTCCACGTGGACTTTTTGCGCGTCGCTGTAGAGCGCCTCGATCTCCTGGGCATAGCGTTGGGCGATGAACTTGCGCCGCAGTTTGCGGGTGCGGGTCAACTCCTCGTCGTCGGGGTCGAATTCCTTGTACAAGAGCAGGAACTTCTGCACCCGGGCCTTTTCGGGCAGCACCCGGTTGACCCGCACCACCTCGCGCTCGATCAGGTCGTAGACCTCGGGCTTGGCGGCCAGGTCGGTGTAGGTGGTGTAGCCGATGCGGTGATCCTCGGCCCACTTGCCGGTGTTTTTATAGTCGATGCAGATCATGGCGGTCAGATAGTCGCGCTCGTGCCCCAGCACGATGCACTCCACGATGTAGGGGCAGAACTTGAGCTTGTTCTCGATGAACATCGGCGAGAAGCGCGCCCCGCTCCTGAGCCGCATCAGGTCCTTGATGCGGTCGATGCAGACCAGTTGTCCCCCCTCGGTGATGTATCCGGCGTCACCGCTGTGCAGCCAGCCGTCAACGATGGTCTCGCGGGTGGCCTCCTCGTTTTTGAGATACCCCTGAAAAAGGGCCGGCGAGCGGGAGACGATCTCGCCCACCCCCTCGGGGTCGGGGTCGAAGATTCGCACCTCGGTGTCGGGAATGGGCTGGCCCACGCTGGTGAAGTCCACGTTGCCGGAGCGGTGGATGCAGCTGATGCCGCTGATCTCGGTCTGGCCGTAGATCTGCTTGAGGTTGACCCCACAGGCGTGGAAGAAACGGAACACGTCCGGCCCCAGGGCCGCGCCGCCGGTGCTGGCGCTGCGGATGTTGGAGAAGCCCAACCGATCCTTGAGGGCGCGGAAAAGCATCCAATAGCTCAGGCGATACATTAGCTTCCACGCCAACGGCGGGTTTTTCTTTTCGAAATGAAAGTCGGCCATCTGATAGCCGATGGGCATGCACAGACGGTAGATGAAGCGCTTGAACCAACTGGCGTCCAGGTGCTTGACCATCACCGAACGCGACATCTGCTCCCAGACCCGGGGCGGGCTGAAGACCACGTTGGGCCCGATCTCGTAGAGGTCGTGCATGGCCGTCTCGGGCGACTCGGGGAAGTTGACCGTGAAGCCGATGGCCAGGGCGGTGGCCACGCTCATCATCTGCTCGCCGATCCAGGGTAGGGGCAGGAAGCTGACGAACTCGTCGTCGGGCAGCTTGGGGTCCACCTGGTTGAGGTTCAGCGCCATCTTGAGCATGTTGCGGTGGGTCAGCAGCGAGCCCTTGGGAAAGCCGGTGGTGCCGGAGGTGTAGGCCACCAGGGCCACGTCCTCCGGGGTCAGGCGGTCCACCGAACGCTCGTAGTAGCCCGGATGCTCGGTCTCGAACTGGCGGCCCAGCGCCTCCACCTCCGGAAAGAAGATGAGCAGAGGATCGTCGTAGGGGCGCATGCCCTTGGCGTCGGTGTAGATCACCTTCTTGAGGTTGGGCAGCTTATCCTTCATGTCCAGGACCTTGTCGGTCTGCTCCTGGTCCTCGGCCACCACGAAGCGCGCTCCGCTGTGGTCGATGACGTAAGCCACCTCGGTCAGGATGGAGTCCTGATAGATGCCCAGGGGGCGTCCCTTCAGGGACTGGGCGGCTAGCTCGGCGTAGACCCATTCCGGGCGGTTGTCGCCGATGATGGCCAGGGCGTCGTCGTCCTTGAAGCCCAGGGCGGCCAGGCCCAGGGCGAAATACTTGACCCGTTCCTGGTATTGCCGCCAGCTGACGTCCTGCCAGATCCCATACTCCTTCTCGCGCAGGGCCACCTTGTCCTGGCCATACTTCTCGGCGTTCTGCTTGAGCAGCAGGGGCAGGGTCCAGTTGGCGATGTCAACGCCCGGTTCTTGGGCCTTGATGTAGGTCAGGGGCACGGTGGGCTTTCTCCTGGCTGGGATGCGGGTTTATCAAGAACCTCGGTGACCGGGTGTCGGCGGGAGCACCCGGGCGGCGTCTCATAGGCCCAACTTGGAGTGGGCGGCCGCCTCCGAACCCAGGTAAGCCTCCACCACCTGGGGGTTCCGGCTCACCTCCGCCGGGCTGCCCTGGGCGATCTTGGTGCCGAAATCCAGCACCACCACGTCGTCGCTGATGTCCATCACCACGCCCATATCGTGCTCGATCAGCACGATGGTCACTCCCCACTCATCGTTCACGTCCAGGATGAAGCGGGCCATGTCCTCGGTCTCCTCGAGATTCATGCCCGCCATGGGCTCATCCAGCAGCAGGATCTTGGGCTTCATGGCCAGGGCCCGGGCCAGCTCCACCCGCTTTTGCAACCCATAGGGCAAGGTGCCCACCACCTTCTTGCGGATGGCCTCGATCTCCAACAGGTCGATGATGCGCTCCTCGATCTCCTTGCGCACCCGGGTCTCCTCGCGCTTGGCCTTGCCCAGGTAGATCCCGCCCGAGATGAAGCCGCCGTGCATGTGGACGTGGTGGCCCAACTTGATGTTGTCCATCACCGTCATGCCCCGGAACAGCTCGATGTTCTGGAAGCTGCGGGCGATGCCCAGCTCGGCCACCCGGTGGGTGGGGATGTGGGAGATGTCCTGGCCCTCGAAGGTGATGCTGCCGCGGTAAGGCTGGTAGAAGCGGCAGATGCAGTTGAGGATGCAGGTCTTGCCCGCGCCGTTGGGGCCGATGATGGCCTGGATGGAGCCTTTCTTCACCCCGAAGCTGACCCCGCTCAGGGCGTTGAGCCCCCCGAAGCGCAGGTGAATGTCTTCCAGAATCAGTTGCGCCGGCTCCTGGGCTGTTTGGGAGGGCGAGTTTCGGAAGCCAGGACCAGATTGGGCCGCCATATTGTCTCCCCGGCGAGAAGCTGCTTCGCGTTCTGCCGATCCGCTTCCAGGCGAGCGGGGTGAGTTGGACTAGCCGCTGGCGGAATGCGCCATTTCCCAACGCGCCCTGGGGCCGAGAGTGGGACGGGCAAGGACATCGGCATCGCAAAGGGTAACTTTTTTGTAGCTAACCGGCTTTTGGCTTGTCAAGGGACAAAAGTCCAACTATGCAGAATCAATGGCATTGTGAAACATGGTTCAAAGGGTGAACCCAAATTCACTCACACTTAATTCCCAGATCGACCCTACTGGTGCATTCGGGATTCGCCAGGCCGAAGTGGCACTTGAGGTGATTGAGCGCTCAGTCTGGCTGACCGCCGAGGTGGCGGGGGAGGCGCCGAGGCAGGACCATTTCCCGGTAGCTGCGCAGGAAAAATTCGTCGGTCATGCCGGCGATGAAGTCGCGGACCACCGCCGCTGGTTGGCTGGTCTGGCGGTATCGCTCGCCCAGTCCATTCAGAAAATGGACGAAAACCGGGCTGTCGACGCGCTCCTGGCGCAGATCGCCGAGAAAGCGGTCAAACAGGCGCAGGAACATTTCGCGGATCTTGGGGTTTTCGGTCTTGATGCGGGGATGGAGATAGATGCGCTCGTAATTGAAGGCCTTGAGCCGGCCCAGGGCTTGGCCCACCTCCGGGGAGAAGCCGATCTGATCCTGGCCCACGCTGTGGGCCACCAGGTCCGCCACCAGACGATAGACCATGGTGCCGTTACTGCTCCCCAAAACCTCGGCCACCTCGGCCGGCAGATCGCCGCGTTCCACCAGGCCCACCTGGATGGCGTCCTCGAAGTCGCGGCCGATGTAGGCCACGGTGTCACAGATGCGCACCACGCAGCCTTCCAGGGTCATGGGGGTCAGCGGCGTCTTGGGATCGGCGGCCTTGGCCCGCCACTCGGCGTCCAGGTCGTCAAAGGTCTTGTCCGGTCGGTGGGTTAGGCGCACGCTGTGGACCTCGCCGTCATGGCAGAGCACCCCGTCCAGAACCTGGAGCGTGAGGTTGAGCCCCCGCCCTCCCCTTTCCACCCTCTCCAGGAAGTGAACCCCTTGCAAGGCGTGCTGAAATTTGCCCAGGCCGTGCTCCTGACATTTCTCGGAAAGAAACGTCTCGCCGTCGTGGCCAAAGGGCGGGTGACCGATGTCGTGGGCCAGGGCCATGGCCTCGATCAGATCCTCATTGAGGCCCAGCAGACGGCCCACGGTGCGGCCGATCTTGCTGACTAGCTGCACGTGCAGCACCCGGTGGGTGATATGGTCGTTGTCCAGCAGGGAAAAGACCTGGGTCTTGTCGATGTAGCGGGTGTAGGCCAGGGAGTGCAGCACCCGGTCGGCGT
>JAIWNN010000039.1 GCA_020216805.1 Desulfarculus sp.
CCAAGGCGAAGTCCAGGCGGTGGCCCTGGGCGGCGATGTCGTCCGGCGCGCGGCGTTGGGCTCGCGAGCTGGGGCAGGCCCAGGGCGAAAGGCGGGCGGCCTCGGCCTGCTCCAGACCTTTCCTCAACTCCAACAGCATCGCATCATTCCGACTCACGGCGGCATCCTCCCGGGCGGCTTCAAATACACCGTTCTTCTCTCCGCTTGTCAAGCCGCGCCCGCATCCCGGCTTGCCAGGCCGGATGGCCCGGGCTAGACTCGGGCCATGATCATCGTGGCCGACAATATTAGCGCCGCCCGGCCCAGCGTGCGGCGGATCATCGCCCAGCGCGACGGCCAGGCCCTGGACGCCCTCTGCCGCCGTCTGGCCGCGGCCGGGGCGGACTGGTTGGACCTCAACCCCGGCTTTTTGGCCCCAAACCAGCGGGCCGAGATCTGGCGCTGGCTGGTGACGACCGCCGAGGCGGCCTGCGACCTGCCCCTGGTGCTGGACACCCCCCGACCCGACGAGCTGGCCCTGGCCCTGGAGTTCTGCTCCCGGCCGCCGGTGTTGAACATGGCCACCGCCGAAGAAGGACGCCTGGCCCCGGTGCTGGAGCTGGCCGCGGCCCACGGGCTTTCCCTGGTGGCGGCGGCCATGACCGCCACCACCCCGGCCGACGCCGAGGAACGCCTGGCCCTTGCTTCCCTGATCGTGGCCGAGGCCGCGCGGCGGGGCATCGACGGCCCGCGCCTGTGGATCGACCCCATGGTCCTGCCCCTGGCTCTGCCCGGGGGCGAGGCCCAGGCGGCGGCGGTGCTGGCCTGTCTGCGGGCGATCCCCTTCCTGTTCGAGCCCGCCCCCCGGACCTTGTTGGCGGTGAGCAACCTGACCACCGCCACCGCGGCGGCCCGGGCCGGGTTCGTGGGGCCGGCCTTCCTGGCGGCGGCCTTTGGCGCGGGGCTGGGCGCGGCCATGGTCGACGTGACCGACCCCAACCTGATGCGCACCGCCGCCCTGTGCCGGGTCATGGCCGGAGAGCGGATCTTCGCCCCGGCGGAGTTCAGCGCCGAGGGTTAGACGCCCCATGGGGGGTCCACCCGGTTCCGAGCACGGGGGCTGGTGGTTTTCGCGAAGTAGCAATAGCCGGAAGCCGCGTCATGCGATCAGGTCGCCAATCTCGCGATAGGCGGCGCGCAGGCGCGCGACCGTGGCGTCGTAGGACCTGATTTTGCGTAACGAATGGAGCAGCAGGTACACCCCGAGCAGAAAAAGCCCGGCGTTGACCAGATAGAACGGGACCACCAGGTGCAGGATTTCGATGGCGAGGTAATTCTTCGAGAAAATTATCAGCACGCAGAACAGCAGCGACTGGAACAGCAGGATCATGATCCCGACGCGGGCCTGCTGCAGGGCGATTTCCTTCTCCTTGAAGATGAGCTTGATCTCCTCCATCACCAGCAGGTCGCTGGAGGCCGGGGCTTCACCCGCGCGATTGTTTGCCATGTGTCTCCGCTCCCCTTTGCTGGTTTCGGCCACATAGCCCCGGGCCGGTACCGATCCCGCATCGTCCCTAAAACACCACCAGCAGCAGAATCCGCACCCCCACCAGACCCAAGGCCCCGGCCAGACAGACGATAATCCAGCGGCCCTTGATCCGGTCGGAGGCCAGGGCCCCGATCTGGGCCCCGGCGATCACCCCGATGGCCAAGGCCACGATATGGTGAACCCCGTGGGAGAAGGCGCCGGTGACGATGTGGGTCACGGTGCCGGCCAGGGCCATGATCACCAGGATGAAATGGGAGGTGGCGGTGGCGATGTGCACCGGGAAATTCAGCAGGTAGACCAGGACCGGGACGTGGATTATGCCGCCGCCGATGCCAAGAAAGCTCGAAATGTAGCCGACCACGACGCTTATCGCGGCCCCCAGCCAGAGATTGAAGGAGTATTCATGGCTTACGCCGTTGGCCTCGACGATGCGCCGGGTCACCTGGCGTCCGAGCGCGTTGCGGGGACCGGACTTGGCTCGGGTGCCTGCGGGTTTGGTCCCTGGTTTCACCATCAGGGCGATGGCCGCCGCGATCAGGGCCACGGCAAAGATGGCGTCGAACAGGCGGCGCGGAATGAAGGCGGTGTTGATGGCCCCCAGCACGGCGCCCGGTATGGTCGCCAGGGCGAAAACCACCGCCGAGCGGTAGTCGATGCGCCTCATCCGGGCATAGGCCTCGGAGCCCGAAAGGGCGTTCAGGAAGACCACGGCCAGGGAGATGCTGGTCAACAGGTCCGGTGATTGCTCGGGGTAGAGCAGGATCAGGATCGGCATGAGGACAAAGCCGCCGCCCGCGCCGATCAGGGTGCCGAAGGCCCCCACCCCCAGGCCGATGGCCATGAATTCAAAATAGGCGAGGTAGCTGACCAAGGCCATGCTTGGCTTTCCCCCGGAAAACGATTAGCACTGGCGAAGGTTCGGGATCGCGCCGGCGAGGGTCTGGCCCCGGCTGCCGGAATCGAACCCGCCCGCCCCGGGCCAAAGGACGCCAGCCCTTTCGCCAGGCCATGTCGGAGGGGGCGTGGGGAGACCATTTTTGCGCGGCAAAAAGGGTCCCCCCACGTTCTCTTCTCTTATTTGGCGGCGAAAAAGGCCTGGTAGGCCTGGACCGAGGACCAGAGGTCGGCCTTGTGCATGATCTCGAAGGGCGAGTGCATGGACAGCAGGGCCGGTCCCACGTCCACCACGTCGGCGCCGTAGGCGGCCAGGAACTTGGCGATGGTGCCGCCGCCGCCCTCGTCGATCTTGCCCATGCCGGCGGCCTGCCAGGTGACCCCGGCCTTTTCCCAGACCCCGCGCAGCCAGGCCACGAACTCGGCGTTGGCGTCGGAGGCCCCGTACTTGCCGCCGTGGCCGGTGTACTTGGTCAGGGTGACGCCGTAGCCCAAGCGGGCGGCGTTGTTCTTCTCGTGCACCTCGGGATAGTCCGGGTCCAGGGCGGCGTTGACGTCGGCGGAGAGGACCTTGCTGGCGGCCAAGGCCCGGGAGATGGTGAGGTAGTCGGTGGGCTCGTGGTTGGCGGTCAGCATGGCCGCCACCAGGTGTTCGATCCAGCGGCTCTGGGCCCCGCTCATGCCCTCGCTGCCGATCTCCTCCTTGTCGTAGAACACGGCCAGGGCCGGCGCGAACGGGGTCTTGAGCCCCAAGATGGCCCGGAGGCTGGCGAAGGCGCTGGCCCGGTCGTCGTGACCATAGGCCCCCACCAGGGCCCGGTCCAGGCCCACGTCACGGGCCGGGCCGGCGGGCACGATCTCCAGCTCGGCGCTGATCAGGTCGGCCTCCACGATGCCGTAGCGCTGGTTAAGGAGCTGCATCGCCGCCAGCTTGATCCTGTCGCCGTTGCTCTCGCCATCCAGGGGCAGACCGGCGATGACCAAGTTCATGCGTTCGGCCTCGAAAGCCTCGGAGAGCTTCTTGCCCTCCTGGCCCTTGCGGCTCAGGTGGGGCAACAGGTCCAGCACCGTGAAGACCGGATCGCCGGGGGCGTCGCCCAGATTGATCTCCACCGTCCGGCCGTCGGCGGTGCAGACCACGCCCACGATGGCCAGGGGCCGGGCGAACCACTGGTATTTTTTGATCCCGCCGTAGTAATGGGTCTTCAGGAAGGCCAGGTCCTGGTTCTCGAACAGCGGGTGCATCTTGAGGTCCAGACGGGGAGCGTCGATGTGGCTGCCGATCAGGCGCAGGCCCTGGGCCACCGGCCGCTGTCCCAACACCATCAGGGCGATGGTCTTGCCGGCCAGCTCGGCATAGTAGCGGCTGCCCTTGGCCTTGGCGTCCAGGGGCTTGAACCCGGCCTGCTCCGCCGCGGACCGGATGGCGGCCACCGCCCGGCGTTCGGTCTTGGCCTGGTCCATGAATGCCTTGTAATCCTCGGCCAAGGCGAAGATGGCGGCGCGGGTCTGGGCGTCGGCCTGCTCCCAGACCGTCTTGGGCTGACGGAGCAGTTTTTCGCCCAGGGCCTTGATTTCCTTCTTGCTCAGTTTCTTGATCGCCTCGGCGGCGGGCTTCTTGGCGGCCATGCGGCGCTCCCGGTTGGTTGATTGGGTATTTTTCTTAAATAACACCACCGGCCGGACGGGGCAAGCCGGGGTCGGTCAGGCGCGGCTGGTGGCGCCCAGATAGATGGCCGCCAGGGCCCCCGCCGCTCCCACCAGCTCCACCGGCGTGGTGGGCCGGGCGAAAAACAGCATGTCCCAGACAAAGGACAGGGTGGGCTGCATCAGCAGAATCAATCCCGCCCGAGCGGCCGGGGTGCGCGGCAGGCCCCGGGATATCATGACCCAGCCCAGCACCTGGCCGCAGACGCCGTAGCCGATCAGGGCCAACCAGGACTGGAGGTCGGGAATGGCGAAGGATTCGCCCAGCAACCAGGCCTCCGGCCCCATCCCCAGGGCGGTGAGCAGGGAGATGATGACCACGTTGGCCTGGACCCGGGACTGCTCCAGGCCGGCCTGGAGATGGCGCAGGGTCAGGATGTAGGAGGCGTAGGCCAGGGCGGTGAGGAAACCCAGAAACAGGCCCCAGGCGTAGTTCTCCGGCCAGTTGGCGCGGTTGAAGCCCACCAGCAGGTAGAGCCCGGCCATGGCCAGGGGCGTGGCCAAGGCCATGCGCCAGCCCAAACGCTCGCGGAAAAAGACCGCCCCGATGCCGGCCAGGAAAAACACCTGCAAGTTGGAGAGGATGGTGGCCAGGCCGGGGCCGACGTAGTGGATGGAGCGGTGCCAAAAGGTGAGGTCCAGCAGGAAGAACAGGGCGCTGACCAGCACCAGCCCCCACTTGCCGACCCCCAGACGCAGACCCCGTCCGGAGAAGAGCAGGATCAGGGCCAGGGTCAGGCCGCCGAACAGGGTGCGGTAGAAACCGGCCACGGTGGGACCGACGTGGGCCAACTTGACGAACACCGCCGAAAAACTGAGCATGGCCGCGCCGGCGGCCACCAGGAGCAGGCCGCCCCGGTCGGAGCGGGTTGGGGGAGTTGGGTTGGTCATGGCTCGGGATTCCACCCCCAACGGCTCAGTCCGGCCGCCGGGCCAGGAGAAAGAACTCACGGTTGCCGGCCGGCCCTTGGATGGGGCTGTCGCACTGGCCTATGACAGTCATTCCCAGGCCGGAGAGAAAGGCGGCCACCTTGTCCACCGCCGCCTGACGGGCGGCCGGGTCGCCCACCACCCCGCCCTCCCCCACCCACTCCCGGCCGGCCTCGAACTGGGGCTTGACCAGGCACAGCACCCGGCCACCCGGCCCGAGGCGGGGCGGGACCTGGGGCAGGACCAGGGTCAGGCTGATGAAGGAGACATCGATCACGCAGAGGCCGAAGGGGCCGGGCGCCAGGTCCGGGGGCATCTGGCGGGCGTTGACCCGTTCATGGAGCGTGACCCGCGGATCCCGGCGCAGTTTCCAAGCCAGTTGGCCGTAGCCCACGTCCACCCCGGTGATGGAGGCCGCCCCGCGCTGGAGCAGACAATCGCTGAACCCGCCGGTGCTGATCCCCAGGTCCAGGCAGTTGAACCCAGCGACATCCAAGGCGAAATGATCCAGGGCTCCAGCCAGCTTGACCCCGCCGCGCGAGACGTAGGGATGCTCGGGGCCGTCCACCGAGACTCGGACCCCCGGCGGGACCGGCTGCCCGGACTTTTTGGCCGGCTGGCCGTCCACCCGCACCAGGCCGGCCAGGATCAGGCCCTGGGCCCGCCGCCGGCTGTCGGCCAGGCCCAACTCCACCAGACGCTGGTCCAGGCGGGGTCCCTTGGCCATGGCTAGGCGAGGAGTCGGCGAGCGGCCTGGAGCACCGCCACCGCGTCCAGACCGTAGAGGCCCCGCAACTGCGCCTGGCTGCCATGCTCCACGAAGACGTCGTCCACCCCCACCAGGCGCACGGCGACCTCGCGCAGACCGGCCTCGGCCAGGGCCTCCAGCACCGCCGCGCCGAACCCGCCGGCCTTGACGTTCTCCTCCACCGTGACCACCCGCTGGCAGCGGCGGGCGCACTCCAGGATCAGCTCGCGGTCCAGGGGCTTGGCGAAGCGGGCGTTGACCAGGGCCACGCTCACGCCCTCGGCGCTCAACTCGGCCGCCGCCTGCGCGGCGGCGGCCACGCCAGCCCCGATGCCGATCAGGCAGAGGTCGTCGCCCGTCTGGCGCAGCTCGGCCTGGCCCCAGGGCAGCTGGCGCAGGGGGCCGGAGCAGTCCACCCCCAGGCCGCGCCCCCGGGGATAGCGCAGGGCCACCGGACCGTCGTGCAGCAGCGCGCTGTGGAGCATATGGCGCAGCTCGTCCTCGTCGGCCGGGGCCAAGACCGAAAGATTGGGCACGCAACGCAGGAAGCTGAGGTCCAAAAGCCCCTGGTGGGTGGCCCCATCCTCGCCCACCACCCCGCCCCGGTCCATGGCCAGGACCACCGGCAGGTTGGTCAGGCAGACGTCGTGCACCACTTGGTCGAAGGCCCGCTGCATGAAGGTGCTGTAGATGGCCACCACCGGCCGCAGGCCCTGGGCGGCCAGGCCGGCGGCGAAGGTCACCGCGTGCTGCTCGGCGATGCCCACGTCCACGAAGCGCTCGGGCAGGGCCTCGGCGAAGGCGTTCAGGCCGGTTCCCTCGGGCATGGCGGCGGTGATGGCCACGATGCGCTGGTTGGCCTGGCCCAGCTCCACCATGGTGCGGCCGAAGACCTCGGTGTAGGTGGGCGGCGGCGGGCTGGCCGGGGGCTCGGTCGGGGCCTCGGTCTCGTCCGGGGCGGGCCTGGGCCGGGGCTTGGTGGCCCCCACCCCGTGGAAGTGGCTGGGGTCGGCCTCGGCCGGGGCGTAGCCCTTGCCCTTGGTGGTCAGCACGTGGACTAGCTGCGGCCCCTGCTGACGGGCCACGTTCGCGAAGGTCTCGCCCAGCCACTCCAGGTTGTGGCCGTCCACCGGGCCGATGTAGTTGAACTTGAAGGCCTCGAAGAGCATGCCCGGGGTGCTGAAGGTCTTGAACGACTCCTCCGAGCGCCGGGCCAGGTCCAAAAGGTCGCGGCCGATGCCCGGCACGCTTTTCAGCCAGCGCTCCAAATCCTTGCGGAAGGTCATGTAGGCCTTGCCCGAGAGCGCGCGGGACATGAAGCGCGACAGCGCCCCCACGTTGCGGGCGATGGACATGCCGTTGTCGTTGAGGACCACGATCAGGTCCTGGTCCATGAACCCGGCCTGGTTGAGGCCCTCGAAGGCCAGGCCGGCGGTGAGCGAGCCGTCGCCGATCACCGCCACCACCCGGCCGGGGTCGCCGTTCAGGCGCTTGGCGTAGGCCATGCCCAGGGCGGCGCTGATGCTGGTGGAGGAGTGCCCGGTGTCAAAGGCGTCGTAGGGACTCTCGGCCCGCTTGGGAAAGCCGGACAATCCACCCAATTGGCGCAGGGTGTGGAATTGGTCGCGGCGGCCGGTGAGCAGTTTGTGGGCGTAGGTCTGGTGGCCCACGTCCCAGACGATGCGGTCCTCCACCCGGTGGAAGACCTTGAGCAGGGCCAGGGTCAGCTCCACCACCCCCAGGCTGGGGGCCAGGTGGCCGCCGGTGCGGGTCACGGTTTCTATGATCCGCTGACGGATCTCCGCGGCCAGGCGCTCCAGATCCTCGAGGCCCAGGGACTTCAGGTCAGCCGGAGAGTCGATCCTCTCCAGCAGGGACGTTCTGACAGGCAGGGATGGTTCCAACATGCTCCCCTGGTTGCGGGATCAGCGCCGCCGAGCCGGACTTGACGGAGGCGCTGTGGCAATTGTGAAGCCTGACCGCCGGTTACGCAACCTGGTGCGGCCCCGGAAGGGGATCGGTCGCGCATATAACGCGAGGCTAGGCCGGAGCGGGGACGCCGCCCACCGTCGGGTTCCGGGCCTATGGCGGCGATAATTCGGCCTAATCAATCCGGCGGCCAGGCCGGTGCATTCCCCGCCCAGCCGGGCCAACGCGTCGCGGCCCTGATGATCGCGCCCCGGAGGCAAGGTCTCGCTTATCATGCGACTTCCTTGGCAAGCTCGTTCGGTGTCAACCGGACGGAGCGATTGGCTTGGCCGCGATGCCATCCGGACCGGGTCGGCGCGCGGTCAGTGGGTGCGCGCCATGATGTAGGCGGCCAGGGCCCGCAGGGGCCAGGCCGGATCACCCAGGGGTTCCAGGATCCGGGCCGCCTCGTCCACCAGGCGCTGGCCGGTCTCCCGGGCCTGGGCCGGGCCCACCACCGCGGGATAGGTCATCTTGCCCCGGGCCTCGTCGCTGCCGATGGCCTTGCCCAGGGCGGCGGCGTCGCCGCTGAGGTTAAGCAGGTCGTCGGCGATCTGGAAGGCCAGGCCGACACGCCGGCCATAGCGCGACAGGAGCGTCACCTGCTCCTGGTCGCCGCCAGCCAAAAGCGCACCGGCCTCCAGGGAGGCGCTGATCAGGGCGCCGGTCTTGAGCGCGTGGATGTACTGCACCGTGGCCAGGTCCGGCTCCTGGCGCTCGGCCAACAGATCGGCGGCCTGACCGCCCACCATGCCCTCGCGACCAGAGGCGCGCATCACCAGGTGGGCGGCGGCCAGGGCCCGCCAGGGCTCCAGGTCGCCGATGGCTCCCGGATCGGTCAACAACACCATGGCCTGGGTCAGCAGGCCGTCGCCAGCCAGGATGGCCAGGCCCTCGCCAAATACCTTGTGGTTGGTGGGCACCCCGCGCCGGAAGTCGTCGTCGTCCATGCCGGGCAGGTCATCGTGGATCAGACTGTAGGTGTGGATCATCTCCAAGGCGCAGGCGCAGTACATCACCCGGTTGGGATCGCCGCCCACCGCCTGGGCCGCGGCCAGACAGAGGATGGGCCGCAGGCGCTTGCCGCCGGCGAAGAGGCTGTAGCGCATGGCCTTGAGGATCTGGCCGCCGGCCTCGTCGCTGGGTAGGTAGCGCTCCAGGGCCGCGTCCACCAGCTCGCGCTGGCTTTTCAGGTAAGCCTTGAGGCCGTCCGTCACCTCAGTCCTCCTGGCCCGGGTCCGGGCTGAAGGGCGTTTCCACCAGGCCCTTCTCGCGGTCCTTCAGCAGCAGGGCCACTTTCTTTTCGGCCGCGTCCAGGCGCTGGCCGCAAGTCTCGGCCAGCTTCACTCCCTCCTCGAACAGGGCCAGGGACTCTTCCAGATCCAGGTCCTCGCCTTCCAGGCGGGCCACGATCTCCTCCAGGCGCTTGAGACCCTGCTCGAAGCCGCCTTCCTTCTTGGCCTTGGCCATCATTTGTCCTCCTTGCCACGCGTCGGACGGGCCGGCGCGGACTGGGCCGCCGGCTGACCAGGGGGCGGCTGGCGGCTCAACGCGATCCAGGCCAGGGGGTCCACCCGGGCCCCGGCCCAGTGCAGGTCGAAATGCAGGTGCGGCCCGGTGATGCGCCCACTCATCCCGCTCAGGGCGATGACCTGGCCGGCCCGCACCATCTGGCCCTCGCCCACCGAGACCTGGCTGAGATGGCGATAGGCGCTGATCAGGCCCAGACCATGGTCGATCATCAGGGTCAGGCCGCCAAAAAAGGTGTCCAGCACCAAGGCCGCCCGTCCAGCGGCCGGGGCCAGCACCGGGACGCCCACCGCCGCCCGCAGGTCCACCCCGCCGTGGGGGCTGCGGGGCTGGTCGTTGACCAGGCTGCGCCGGCCAAAGGGGCCCACCACCACGCTGTCCAGGGGCGTCCGCCAGGGGCCGGACCAGAGCTGGCGCGGGGTGGCCAGGGCGTAGACCGCCTTCATGCGGGCGGCCTCGTCCCAGTGGCGGGCCAACTGCTCGGGGTCGGGCTCCACGTACTTGCCCTCCACCGTGATCCGCCGCAGGCCATAGTCGTGGGCCTTGACCTTGACCTCGCGGCTGGCCAGCACCCGGCCCTGGCTGACCACCGCGAGGGTGGCGCTCCCGGCCGGGGCCTCCAGATCGGCCGCGACCAGGCCCCGCCAGCAGCCATCCGCGGACTTGGCCAAGGGGGCCTCGCGCCCCAGCAGACG
>JAIWNN010000040.1 GCA_020216805.1 Desulfarculus sp.
GAGCGGATTTTCGCGGTCATTTTTCTTCATCCAGGCCACCATCGAGGCCCCGCCCTTGCTCACCAGGCCGCCGTAACGGTAGCCCTGGCGTTCCAGACGCAGCAGGGTCTCGCGGTTGATGCCGCAGTGCACGGCCATGAAGCTGATGCCGTCGGCGCACTGACGTTCGATGAGGTCGAAAAGCATCTCCGCGTCCAGCTTGCCCGGGTCGCCGTACTTTCGCTCGGCCTCGGCAAACGCCTGGTAAAGCGGCACGTTGCCCACCGGCAGTTCCACCGCCGCCAGGACCTCGCGCCGCACCAGGTCCAGATCGCCGCCCACGCTCAGCTCCATCAGGGTGTCGGCCCCGGCGGCCTGGGCGGCCCGGGCCTTGTCCACCTCGGCCGCCACGTCGCAGATGTCGGTGCTGGTGCCGATGCTGGCGTTGACCTTGGTGGCCAGCCCCCGGCCGATGCCCACCACCCGGGCTGGGCGGTTGCTGTTCAGGGGCACCACGATCTGACCATCGACGATGCGCTGGCGCACCAGCTCCGGCTCCAGGCCCTCGACCTCGGCGATGGTCCGCATCTCCTGGCTGATCTGTCCGGCCTTGGCTATCTCCAAAATGCCCATGCCAAATTCCTCCGCTCTGGCACAATGCTGACCCGGCGACCCACCACGGACCCGGTGCGCCCACCGACGCACCAGGCGGGAAACAAAAAAGGCAAATCCCCGATCCTTGTTTGGATCGGGGATTTGCCATCTCCCTCCACCGGGCTCGACAAGGGGCGGCAGGTCTTCTGGCTGGTGGATCGTCCTACTCCCCGCGCCTTCCCGTCAGCCTTGGGCCTCACAAAGGCCGTGACCGGCAGTGGCTTCCTCGCGGGTTTCGTCCCCACTCACAGCGGCGGGTCCGCGCCGGATTCGCACCGGCTTCCCTCGAGCGCCCCCGCCAGGGGGCGACCGTCCCTCGGGCTAGATTGTCGCCCCCATCTATAACAGAGCCCCGGATGGCGGTCAATTGCCAGGCACGCAGGAATGGCGTTATGATATCCAAGAGACAAGCCGTCGCCCCGCGCCTCCGAAACGCGAATGGAGGCCAGAGTGCCCGACACGCCCACTTTGCTGGCTTCGGCCGACGACCTGCGGCAACTGGGTCGGTTCCTGGCCGGCTCGCCCATCGCTTTCGCCGCCATCCACGAGGATGGCCGCCTCCTAACCTGCAATCAGGCCTTCTGTGACTTGCTGGGCTACTCCCTGCCCGAAATCGGCGAGCACAATCTCCTCACCCAGCTCACCCCGCCCCCCTGGCGTGACGCGACCCGCCAGGCCCACGACCGCCTGCGGGCCGGGGGTCCGCCCCAGCCTTTTGAGAAGGAATTCCTGCGCCGGGACGGCGAGACGGTGCCGGTGGAGCTGTTCGTGCATCAGGTGGTGGACCAGGTCAGCGGGGAGCGCTTCTTCTGGTCCTTCGTCACCGACATCAGTGACCGCCGCCGGGCCGAGGCCCGCATCCGGGAGGGCGAGGCCCGCTATCGGGCCATGGTGGAGGCCATCGAGGGTCTGGTCTATGTCTGCTCCCAGGACCAGCGCATCGAGTTCATGAATCAGAGGCTCATCGACCGCCTGGGACGCGACGCCACCGGCGAGCCCTGCCATCAGGCCCTGCCCGACCTGGAACCTGCCATCCCCCCCGGGGTGGAACAGGCGGTGCTGCGCGGCGAGACCATGCGCTGGGAGGCCCACAGCCCCCGGGACGGACGCTGGTTCTACGTGGTCAACACCCCCATCGTGCATCTGGACGGCAAAGTGTCCACCCAAGCGGTGCTCAGCGACATCACCGCCCGCAAGCAGGCCGAGCAAGCCCTGAAGGAGAGCGAGCAGCAGTTCCGCACCCTGACCGAGACCGCGGCCAGCGCCATCCTGATCATCCAGGACGAACGCTTCCGCTACAGCAATCCGGCCGCCTCGGCCCTTTGCGGCTACAGCCCGGAGGAGATCAGCCAGTTTCATTTCCTGGACCTGGTCCATCCCGAGCATCGGGACCTGGTGCAAAAGCGCCACGCCGCCCGCCTGCGCGGGGAAAGGGCTCCCACCCGCTATCAGTTCCGCATCCTGACCAAATCGGGCGATTCGCGTTGGATCGACTTCACTGCCGGCTTCATCGAGTACCAGGGCCGTCCGGCGGTGCTGGGCACCGCGTTGGACGTGACCGAGCAGCGCCTGGCCATGGAAACCCTGCTCAACTCCGAGCGCCGCCTGGCCGACCTGATCAACTTCCTGCCCGACCCGGCCTTCGCCATCGACGTGCACGGCCGGGTCATCGCCTGGACCCGGGCCATCGAGGAGCTGACCGGGGTGCGCGCGGAGGACATGATGGGCAAGGGCGACTACGAATACGCCCTGCCCTTCTACGGTCAACGACGGCCGGTGTTGGTGGATCTGTGCCTGCATTGGGACGAGGAAAGTGCGCGGCGCTACCCATTCATCACCCGCGACAACCACACCCTGCTCACCGAGGTGGAGGTGCCCCGCCTGCGGCCGGGAGGGGTGGTGCTCTGGGCCAAGGCCACCCGGCTCTACGACTCCCAGGGTGGGGTGGTGGGAGCCATCGAGACCATCCGCGACATCACCGCCCACAAGCGCCTGGAGACCGAACTGCGCGATTTGGCCGAAAAACGCCAGGCTCTGGTCAACAGCCTGCCCCTGGGGGTGATCAGCGTGGACGACCAGTTCCGAATCACCGAGCTCAACGCCCAAGGCGAGGTTATCCTGGGCATCAGCCAGGAACAGGCCCTGGGGCGTCACTGCTGGGAGGTGCTCAAGGGCGCGCCCTGCCACGACCGCTGCCCCATTCGCAACGTCCTGGCCGGACGCGAGGATTTCGCCCCCATGGAAACCGTCATCCACCACCCCCAGCGGGGGCCGGTGCCGGTGCGGCTGTCGGCGGCACGACTGCAGGACGCCGCGGGGCGCACCATCGGCGGGGTGGAAGTGTTCCAGGACATCAGCGAAATCAAGGCCCTGGAGCGGGAGCGCGGCAACATTGTCTCCATGTTCGCCCACGACATGAAGTCGCCCCTGGTCAGCATCCAGGGCTTCGCCCTGCGCCTGTTGAGCGAGGCCGCCCGCTCCGGCGGCGAGCGCCAGACCAAGTATCTGGACATCATCCGCAAGGAGGCGGCCAAGCTGGAAGCCCTGGTCAACGACTTTTTGGACTTCTCCCGCCTGGAGCTGGGCCGCCTGACCCTCAACTTCAGCGCCACCGACCTGACCAAGGAGCTGTTGGAGCTGGTGGAGGTATATCAGGAGCGCTTCGACCAGGCCGGCATCAGCCTGACCGCCAATCTGGACGAGAACCTGCCGGTGATCGAGGCCGACGCCCCCCGCCTGCGCCGGGTCTTCACCAATCTTTTGGAGAACGCCCTGAAGTACTCCACCGGCGGCACCGCGGTCAGGGTGGAGGCCGAGCAGTCCGACAGCGAGATCCTGGTGCGGGTGCGGGACCAGGGCATCGGCATCGCGGCCGAGGAACTGCCCTTCATCTTCGACGTCTTCTACCGGGGCAAGAACAAGGGCCAGCGTCAGGGCCACGGCCTGGGCCTGGCCGGAGCCGAGGCCATCGTGCGCGGCCACGGCGGCCGAGTGCTGGTGGCCAGCGAGCTGGGCAAGGGCTCGGTCTTCACCGTGGCCCTGCCCAAGCGCCGGCCCGAGCCGGTCCCGGCCCCGCCAATCCCCCCGCCTCCGGCCGGTCCGCTCCCTCCCGCGGCGTGAGACCAGGGGCGAGGTCGGCTCCGGCGTGCTAGACTGCCGCCATGAAACTAGAACCAACCGCCGCCAGCCACGACTCGCGCCCACCCGGCGCCGCCAATTTGGAACGGCGCGTCAAGCGTCAGGCCTGGGCTCCGGAGCACGACCTGTTCGCCGTCACCGCCCCCGGTCTGGAACCGGTCTGCGCCCACGAGTTGCTCAACTTGGGAGCCGAGGAGGCCCGGGCCACCCCGGGCGGGGTGCTGTTTCGCGGCCGCCTGGACTCGCTCTACGCCGCCAACCTCTGGCTGCGCACCGCCGGCCGGGTGCTGTTGCGGCTCAAGGACTTCCGGGTGCGGACCTGGGAGGATCTGCTGCGCCAGGCGGCGGCCGTGCCCTGGGAGGTCTGGTTGGAGGCCGGGGCCCAGGTCAGGGTGCGGGTGAGCCTGCGCCAATCCAACCTGCGCCACGAGGGACGCATCGCCGAGGAGGTCTTCCAGGCCGCGTCCAACCGCCTGGCCTCCCTGGGCCTGAAGCCTCCCCGCCTGATCGGTGGCGAAGGCCGAGAGGGTGAGGAGGACGACGGTGGGGACCAGACCGAGGGGCCCAGCGCCGGCGGCGACCAGCCGGCGCAGACCATCCTGGTGCGCGGGGTGGACCGCCGGGCCAGCTTGAGCCTGGACGGCAGCGGCGCCCACCTGCACCGCCGGGGCTACCGCCTGGCCCCCGGGCCGGCCCCTTTGCGCGAGGATCTGGCCGCGGCCCTGCTGATCCTCTGCGACTACACCGGCGACCAGCCCCTGCTGGACCCCTTTTGCGGGGCCGGGACCCTGGCCATCGAGGCCGGCCTGATCGCCCGCCGCCTGGCCCCGGGTCTGGCGCGCGACTTCGCCTTCAGCGACTGGCCCAGTTTCCGCGAGCCCACCTGGCGCCATCTGCGCAAACAGGCCCAGGCCGCCGCCCTGCCCGCCCCGCCGCAGCCCATCCACGCCCGGGACGTCTCGGCTCCGGCCCTGGAGGCCTGCCGGGCCAACGCCCGCCGCGCCGGCCTGGAGGGCCAGGTCGAGATCCAGCGGGCGGACTTCTTCAACGCCGACCCGCCCCCCGGGCCGGGGCTGGTGGTCATCAATCCGCCCTTCGGCCATCGCCTGGGCAGCGTGCGCCAGGCCGCCGACCTGGCCAAACGCATCGGCTGGCGCCTGCGTCTGGCCTACCCCGGTTGGCGGGTGGGGTTGGTTCTCTACCGGCCGGAATGGGCCGCCGATCTGGGCCTGGCCCAGGCGCGGACCCTGGCCGCGCCCCATGGCGGGCTCAAGATCAGCCTGCTCTGCGGGGAGGTGCCGGGCTGAGCCGGCCGCGCCAGCCTACCAGATCTCGCGGGGGCGCTGCTCCATCAGGTCGTAGCCGTGCATGCGGGCCAGGTCGTCCTGAACGGCGTGAAAACGCTTGGCGATGACCAAGGTCAGGTTGCGCATGAAGATGTAGCCGATGCGGGGGTGGTCGTCGAACAGCCTAAGAAGCTCCTGGCGGTCCAGGCGGTAGAAGGCGCAACGGGTGCTGACGCAATAGCTGGACAGGGTGTAGCGGTGGGGCGGAACCAGGGCCGACCAGCCGAAGGTGTCTCCGGCCTTGACCTTGGTGATGGTCATGTCCGGGCCGCTCTCGCGCCCGGGCATCTCAAAACGCAGTTCTACGTCGCCTTCTTTCAAAAAAAACAGATCGTTGGCCTCATCCCCCTCCCGGCCGATCAGTTCATCCCGCAGCCGGCTGTCGGGCCGGCAGCAGGCGGTCAGGCGGGAGAGCTCTTCCACGCTCAGGCCCCGGCAGACCTCCACCGAGGCCAGGAAAACCAAGTCGGACATCTTCGCCTCCCTGGCTGGGCCCAATGCCGCGGGCCGCTTCAGCCTGACTTCTAATTTACATCCTTCCGCTTGTGCGTTTGAATCAGAAAATCACCGGACAGGAGGCGATTATTGTAGGCGGGGTCGGGCCCGGGCCTTTTGGGGGCCTGGATCCTCTTCGGGCCGACATGAAAAAAGCCCGGCCGGGGAGTCGTTCCCGGCCGGGCGTGTTTTCAGGCTGTCGGGGCCGGATCAGGCCAGCTTGGCCAGACCCTCCTCCAGGCGGTCCATGCCCTTGGCGATGAGCTCCTGGGAGGTGGCGAAGGAGAAGCGCACGCAGGCGTCCTCGCCAAAGGCCGCGCCGGGCACGGTGGCGATGTGGGCCTCTTCCAGCAGATAGGCCGAGAGGTCCACCGAGCCCTGGATCACCTTGTCGCCCCATTTCTTGCCGAAGTAGGCCGAGAGGTTGGGGAAGACATAGAAGGCCCCGCCGGGGTTGGGGCAGGTGACGCCCTTCATGGCCGCCAGGCGACCCACGATGTAGCCCCGCCGGCGCTCGAACTCGGCCCGCATCTTCTCCACCTCGTCCTGGGGGCCGTTGATGGCCTCGACGGCGGCCTTCTGGGCGATGGCGGTGGGATTGCTGGTGGACTGGCTCTGGATCTTGGCGCAAGCCTTGATGATCGGGGCCGGGCCGGCCATGTAGCCGATCCGCCAGCCGGTCATGGCGTAGGCCTTGGACACGCCGTTCAAGGTCACGGTGTGGGCGAAGATCTCGTCCCCCAGCGAGGCGGTGGAGACGAACTTGCGCCCGTCGAACAGGATCGGCTCGTAGATCTCGTCGCTGATGATGATCACGCCCTTTTTGGCGCAGATCTCGGCGATGGGCTTGAGCTCATCGGCCGAATACACCCCGCCGGTGGGGTTGCTGGGCGAGTTGATGAAGATGGCCTTGGTCCGGGGGGTGATGGCCGCCTCCACCTGCTCCGGGCGCAGCTTGAAGTCGTCCGCCTCCTGGGTGGGCAGCACCACCGGAACGCCGCCGGCCAGGATCACCATCGGGGGATAGCTCACCCAGTAGGGCGCGGGCACGATCACCTCGTCGCCCTCGTTGACCAGGGCCTGCATCAGCAGGTAGCTGGAGTGTTTGCCGCCCACGTTGATGATCACCTGGTCCAGGCCGTAGGTCAGGCCGTTGTCGCGTTTGAACTTCTCCACCACCGCTTTTTTGAGCTCGGGCAGACCATCGGCCGGGGTGTAGCCGTGATAGCCATCGTCGATGGCTTTCTTGGCCGCGGCGCAGATGTGGGCCGGGGTGCGGAAGTCGGGCTCACCCACGCCGAAGCTGATGACGTCGACGCCTTCGGCCTTGAGGGCCTTGGCCTTGGCGTCCACCGCCAGGGTGGGAGAGGGCTGGATGCTCATGACGCGACGGGCGAGTTCCATTGGTCCTCCTGCCAGGAATTGTGGCCGGTTGGTGGGGACGGCTCTACGCCGTAACGGGCCGAATACGATTACCCAGAGCGGTGGGATTTGTCAAGCGAGGAGAAGTCACTCCAGGATTTCGAAGGCCGGGGTGGCGAATTCCTGCTCCGCCTGGTCCGGATCCGGGGCGTTGAGCAGCACCAGCTTGCGCAGGTGGCGGTAGGTCTCGGCGTCCATTGAGACAAAGTCGATGGCCGCGCCCTCGGGGGTGACCCGCACCACCCGGCCCTCCATGCGCAGCACCGGGGTGTCCTCCCCCTCCCCCGCCAGATGCACCACCAGCGAGCAGACCTGGCCTGGTTGCAAGGGCAGATCGCCCAGGACCGACAACCCCTTGTGGCTGAGGTCGCGGCTCTCCACGTCCATGATGCGGGCCCCCGTGGCCTGGATGTCCACCTGGGTGTGGAAATTGACCCGCGTGCGGCGACGGCGGTTGGCGTCAGTCATGGCGAACCTCATCGGTTGGCGATTGTCCGAATCTTTTTAGACTATAGCAGGGACCCAAAACCGGCACAATCATCTTGCCGGCGCCCATGGTTGACATCCCGGCCCGGCCTGGCATATGCTTGGGTCCAAATTCAGGCATGCTGGGGGAGCCACAAACGGCTGAGAGTACGCCCGGTGGTCGGGTGTAGACCCCTTGAACCTGTTGGGTAATTCCAGCGCAGGGAAGCAGCCGTCGCTCCTTTGGTCGGAGTTTCAAGGGGCCGGTTTCCCACGCGGAAGCCGGCCCCTAAGCCTTTGGCGGCCGGCGGAAGGGAGCAAGATCATGCTGGACGAGGTCATCATCACCAGGGCCATCATCAACCGCTATCTGGAGAAGCTCAACGACCACCTGGAGGTCGACGTGGCCATCGTGGGCGGCGGTCCGGCCGGCCTGGTGGCGGGCTACCACCTGGCCAAGGCCGGGTGCAAGACCGCCCTGTTCGAGCGCAAGCTCTCCATCGGCGGCGGCATGTGGGGCGGCGGCATGATGATGAACGAGATCGTGGTCCAGGAGGAGGCCAAGCGTCTCCTGGACGAGGTGGGGGTGACCACCCGGGAGTTCCAGCCCGGTTACTACACCGCCGGCAGCGTGGAGTGCGTCAGCGCCCTGACCTTCGCGGCGGTCAAGGCCGGGCTGACGGTCTTCAACCTGGTCAGCGTGGAGGACGTGATGCTGCGCGACCAGCGGGTGGTGGGCCTGGTGATCAACTGGACCGCGGTGGAGATGGGCGGCCTGCACGTGGACCCCCTTACCATCCGGTCGCAATACACCATCGACGCCACCGGCCACGCGGCCGAGGTGGTCAACGTCATCGGCCGCAAGGTGGACGCGGAGCTGAACACCAAGACCGGCAAGTTCGTGGGCGAGCGCTCGCTCTGGGCCGAGGTGGCCGAGAACCACACCCTGGACAACACCCGCGAGGTCTTCCCCGGGGTCTACACCGCCGGCATGTGCAGCAACGCCACCTTCGGCTCCTACCGCATGGGGCCGGTCTTCGGCGGGATGCTCTTGAGCGGCGAGAAGGCGGCCCAACTGGTGGGCCAGCGGCTGCGCGCCGGCGACTAGGCCTCGATCTCCCCCAAAGCAAGACCGCCCTCGCCCTGGCCGGCGGGGGCGGTCTTTTGATGCCCCTGATTGCCGGCGCGGCTCAGCTCCCGAAGAACCCCTTGGGGATCACGGTGATGCCGCGCTCGGTGACGGTGAAGCGCTTGCGGTCCTCCACCGGGTCGAAACCGATGCGGGTGTCGTCGGGGATGAAGTTGTGCTTGTCGATGATGGCCTTCTTGATCCGGCAGCGCCGCCCCACCACCACGTCGTCCAGGATCACGCTCTCGTCCACCTCGGCATAGGAGCGCACGATCACGTTCACGCCCAGCACCGAGTTGCGCACCAGGCCGGAGATGATGCAGCCCAGGCTGACCAGGGAGTCCAGGGCCTTGCCGGCCCGGGGCGGGGTCTCGCGCTCGCCCTGGAAGACGAACTTGGCGGGTGGATATTGCTGCAGGTGGGTGCGGATGGGCCATAACTCCCCATAAAGGTTGAAGTACGGATCAACTCCGCACAAATCCATGTTGGCGTTCCAATAGGAGTCCAGGTTGCCCACGTCGCGCCAGTAGCCGCTGTCGCGGGTGCGCCCCTCGTGGACCCGCTCCCGCTTGCCGTCGGGCTGGGTGACATAGGTGAAGTCGCTGATGGCGTTCATGGCCCGGTAGGGATAGGCCTTGACCTGGTAGCGGCCCAACAGGCCGGGGATGATGTCGTGGCCGAAGTCGGTGCCGGTCGCCTCGTGGAGCACGTCGAGCATCACCTCCTTCTTGAACAGGTAGATGCCCATGCTGGCCAGGGTGCGCTCCGGATCGCCGGGCATGGGCGCGGGATCCTCCGGCTTTTCCTGGAATCCCTGGACGTTGAACTGGTCGTCCACCTCCAGCACGCCATAGGTCTTGGCCGCCAGACGGCGGTCCACCTCGATGACGCTGATGGAAACGTCGGCCCCGGTCTCCTCGTGATGCCGGCGGAAGCGGGCGTAATCCATCTTGTAGACGTGGTCGCCGCTCAGGATCAGGATGTGGCTCAAGAGGGGGTCGCGCTGGATCAGATAGGCGTTCTGGCGCACCGAGTCGGCGGTGCCCTTGTACCAGTGCTCGCCCAGGCGCATCTGGGGGCTGACGATGCGCAGGTAGTGGCCCAGGTCGTAGGAGAAGATGTTCCATCCAGCCTCCAGGTGGTCCACCAGGGACTGGCTCTTGTACTGGGGCAGGACCATCAGCTTGTAGATGTTGCTGTTGATGCAGTTGCTGAGGGTGATGTCGATCAGGCGGTAGTGTCCGCCAAAGGGCACCGAGGGCTTGGAGCGGTCCAGGGTCAGCGGGCTCAGGCGCTCGCCCTTGCCACCCGCCATGATGATGGCCAGGATGTCCTTCATTGGCTTCGCTCTCCGGGCGACGGTTCAGGTCTCTCCTTATCGTAACCGATGGGAGCCGGGTTCGGTTGATTGGTTGCGCGGTTGTCGCAGAATTCCGGGGCCAGGAAGTAGCGTTGGTACACGTCCACCAGCGAGAGCAGCATGGCCAGCACCAGCGGCCCCAGGATCAGGCCCAAGAGGCCGAACAAGGCCAACCCCCCCAGCACGCTGAAAAAGGTGAGCAAGGGATGGATGGCCCCCGCGCCACCCAGCAGCCGAGGGCGCAGGATGTTGTCGGACACGGTGCCGGTGACCAGGCACCAGAGCGCCACCCCCAGGGCCTGGCCCCAATGCCCCAGCACCAACAGGTAGATGCCGGCCGGCAGCCAGACCAAGGCCGTGCCCACGATGGGCACCACCGAGGCGAAGATCATCACCGTGCCCCAGAAGGGCGCGTTGGGCACCCCGAAGACCCAGAACCCCAGGCCGCAGCCCAGGCCCTGCAACAGGGCCAGGACCACGGTGCCCTTGAGGGTGGTCTGCAACGAGGCCAGGAAGTCGTCGCGGATGCGCTGGTTCAGCTCCTTGGGCAGGGGCGAGAGGGCCAGCAGGCTGTCGCCCATGCGATGGCCGTCCATGAACAGGTAAAAGGTCACGAACAGGATCAGGGCGAAGTTGACCACTAGGTTGGTGAAGCCCTTCAACAAGCTGGCCAGGTTGGAGTAGAGCAGGTTGCTGACCTGGCGCACCCATTCGCCCACGTTCTTGATGATGTCGTTCTGGTCGAAGCCCAGGTGCTGCTTGGCCCAGTCCAGCCAGGGACCCAGGCTGCCCACCCCCTGGTCGAACAGCTTCTCCAGTTGCTCGCTGCTGAGTTGGTGGCTGACCAAGTTGTAGAGGTCAAGAGCCTGGCTGGTGATGACCCCGGCCATCAGGAACATGGGCAGCACCACGCTGATGCCGATGAACAGGCAGGACAGGGCCGAGGCCAGGGTCCGGCGGCCGCGCACCAGGCGCAACAGCAGTTCATAAAGAGGGCTGGCCACCACCACCAGCACCACCGCCAGAAAGATCGGCACCAGGTAGGGCTCCACCAAGCGGTAGGCCAGGTAGAGCACGAACAGAATGCAGGCGGCGAAGAACCACCGACTCCAGGTGGTGGAAAAGGTCAGGTCGCCTTTGGCGTCGGCCATGCCTACCCCCTGCTCCAGGCCGCTGGCAGCAGCCGGGCCAGTTGCGCGGTGTCCAGCCGCTGACGGATCTCCTCCCGGCGCTGGGGATCGATCTCGGCCACGGCCAGGCCCACCCCCTCGGGGCAGCGGGCCAGGACCTGGCCCCAGGGGTCCACGATCATGGCCGAGCCAAAGCTGACCCGCTCCTGGCCGTGGTCGCCCCACTGGGCCCCGGCCAGCAGGTGGCACTGGTTGTCCAGGGCCCGGGCCTTGAGGAGCAACTCCCAATGGTCACGGCCGGTGGCCAGGGTGAAGGCGCTGGGCGCGGCCAGGATCTCGGCGCCCTTGAGCCGCAGCCGGCGGTAGAGCTCCGGGAAGCGTAGGTCGAAGCAGATGCTCATCCCCAGCCGGCCCAGGGGGGTGTCGGCCAGGGCCAGGCGCCGGCCCGGGACCACCAGGCGCGATTCCAGCCAGGCCGGCTGGCCCGGCAGGGCCAGGTCGAAGAGATGGATCTTGCGGTAGACCGCCACCAGCCGGCCCTGATCGTCCAACAACGGCGAGGTGTTGTAGGTCTTCCCCCCCGGCCCCTTCTCGGCCAGGCTTCCCCCCACGATCCACAGACCCAGCCGCCGGGCCTGGTCGGCCAAAAAGGCCAGGGTGGGGCCGTTGAGGGGCTCGGGGTGGGGGTGGGGCTGACCCTCGGGCACCAGGCAGGCGAAATGCTCCGGCAGCACCGCCAGACGCGCGCCTTGGGACGCGGCCTGGGCCAAAAGCGACGCGGCCTGTTCCAGGTTGGCGGCGCGGTCGCGCCCGGAGTTCATCTGCAGCACCGCGGCTTTCATGGCGCCCATTATAGGGCCAAAACCGGCCGCCGCCCAAGTCCAAAGCCGGCCCCGACGCGGTTGCCCCCGGCAGGGGCCTGTGTTAGCATGGCTAGGCTCGGGCCAAGGCCCGAAGGTGGGGATTGCCTTGATCCCAGGCGGGGTGGTCGGATGCTCTCCAGTCAAGAAGTGGCCGAGCTGTTGGAGCTGGCCCGGCGCAACGAGGAGATCCAGCACCGCTTGGACGAGGTGGAGGAGTTCCTCCTGGCCCACCACGATCTGGCCGGACTGCTGCGCCACCTTTGCCGCAAGATCGCCCAAGTCTACCAGCTGGAAATGGCGACCCTGGTCCTGGACGCCGAGCAGCCACGGTTGCGCCAGACCCTGGAGGGCTACCCGGCCTGCGACCTTCCGCAGGGGGTCTTCACCCAGCCGCGCAAGGAGTTGCGCCTGCTGCTGGGCGACCTGGAGCGTCCCTTCCTCAGCAACCGCCCCACTCCCGAACTGCGTCAGTGCTTCTTCCCCGGCGCCACCTTCCTGGGCTCCCTGGCGGTGATGCCGCTCTGGGTGCGGGGCGAGTTCCTGGGCTGCCTGAACCTGGGCTCGGAGTCCATGCAACGCTATCAGCCCGGCCTGGAAACCCATTTTCTGGAGCGCCTGGGACGCAAGACCGCCGCCGGCCTGGACGCCGCCCTCATTTTGGAGCAGGCCCGGGGCCTGGAGCGGCGCGAGGCCGCGGTGGAGATGGCCGGGGCGGCCTGCCACGAGCTGGCCCAACCCCTGACCACCCTCACCCTGCAGATCGAGGTGCTCCTGCGGGCGATGCCGGCCAGCGACCCCCTGAGCGAAAAGCTGCGCGCGGTGTTGGCCAACGCCGAGCGCCTGGGCGAGCAGGTCCAGCGCATCGGCCAGGTCAAGAACTACGTCACCCGGCCCTACGCTCAGGGCCTGCGCATCATCGACATGGAGGCCGCCTGCGACCCGCCGGGTCAAAACCTTCGCGCCGAGGAGGAGTTGGCATGAGCGAAGACTGCATCTTCTGCCAAATCGTGAACAAGAAGATCCCCGCCTTCCGCATCTACGAGGACGAGCGCAGCCTGGCCATCGCCGACATCAACCCCGTGACCGAGGGGCACGTGTTGGTGCTGCCCAAGAACCACGCCGCCACCCTGATGGAGCTGACCCCGGGCGACATCGCGGCGGTGCACCAGGCCAGCCAGAAGGTGGCCCAGGCCCTGATGAAGTCGCTGAAACCGGGTGGAATCGCGGTGTTGCAGCTCAACGGGGCCGCCGCCGGCCAGGTGGTGATGCACTATCACATCCACCTGATTCCCCGCAACCCGCCCAAAGACAATATCAAATTTCTGAACTGGGAGATCAAGCCCGGGGACATGAAGGCCATCGAAAAGACCGCCGCCAAGATCAAGGAGGCCTTCTAGCCGGCCGCACCTGGCCGACATTGACACCCTCCGGCGGGTTGGGTACAGTAATTCCCTTAGGTTGCGCCTATTCCCCCCTGCTGCCTCGACGGGGCGGCAGGGGGTTTGATGAGAGGAACGGCATGGCCCAGATTGCGGTGGTGTTTCCCGGCCAGGGCTCCCAGTACGTCGGCATGGGCCAGGCCTTTTGCGAGGCCTCGGCCCAGGCGCGGGAGATCATGGCCCAGGCCGAGGCCATCAGCGGGCTGCCCATCGGCCGCCTGTGCCTCGAGGGCCCCCTGGACGAGCTGACCCTGACTGTCAATCTCCAGCCGGCGGTGGTGGCGGTGGACCTCTGCGCCTGGCTGGCCCTCCAGGCGGCCGGGGTGGCTCCGGTGGCCGTGGCCGGCCACAGCCTGGGCGAGTACCCCGCCCTGGTGGCGGCCGGAGCCATCAGCGCCGAAAAGTGCCTGGAACTGGTGAGCCTGCGCGGCCGGCTGATGGACCGCGAAGCCAACGCCAACCCCGGGGCCATGGCCGCGATCATGGGGCTGGCGCCCGAGGACGTGGCCCAACTCTGCATCGACGCCGGCGGGGTGGTGCAGCCGGCCAACTACAACACCCCCCAGCAGACCGTGATCACCGGCGCGGCGGCGGACGTGGCCCAGGCCAGCGCCCTGGCCAAGGAGCGCGGGGGCAAGGCCATCCCCTTGAAGGTCTCCGGGGCCTGGCACAGCCCCCTGATGGCCCAGGCCGGGGTGGAGATGAAGGCCGCCCTGGCCGACGTGGAGTTCGCGCCCCTGACCTGCCTCCATGTCCCCAACTTGAGCGGCGAGCCCACCCGGGACCCGGCCCAGGCCAAAGATCAGCTCCGGGACCAGCTCACCAGTCCGGTGCGCTGGGTGCAGACCGTGGCGGCGCTGGTGGCGATGGGGGTGGACACCTTCATCGAGGCCGGGCCCAAGAACGTGCTCAAGGGCCTGATCCAGAAATCCGCGCCGGAGTCGGTGCGCGTGTTCAACGTCGAGGACCCGGCCAGCCTGGAAAAGACCCTGGCCGAGTTGGGCTGATGCGCCCACAGCGAGGAAACGGCAACATGGCTTTGGTGGAGATCCTCTCCGAGCGCTGCAAGGGCTGCGGCCTGTGCGTGCAGGCCTGCCCCAAGCAGAACCTGTCCATCGGCGACAAGTTCAACGCCTCGGGCTACAACTACGTGGTGTGGAACGACCAGGGATGCACCGGGTGCGCCTTTTGCGCCGAGCTTTGTCCGGACATCGCCATCCGGGTCTACCGGCCCAAGAAGGAAAAGCAGGCCCATAAAGCCTGACCCGGCCCCGCGCGGAGCGCGCCCCCACCCACGGGACGGCGCGGACCGCGCGGCGCTGGGCTTGGCCCGGGCGGACGCATCCGGCGCGCGCG
>JAIWNN010000041.1 GCA_020216805.1 Desulfarculus sp.
GGCGCCCCGGCCCGGGGCCGCCACCCGGCGCACCCGCACCCCGGCCGGCGGCTGGCCCTGCCAGGCGGTGGCGATGACCGTGACCGCGTGCCTCCGGCCGGCCAGGCCCCGGGCTAGAAGATCCAAGGTGGTCTCGGCCCCGCCGCCGGGTTCGTATTTCAGACGCACTAGGCCCAGGCGCAGGCTCATGCCGTGCGCTCCAGCAAGCGGTCCAGGGCCTGGCCCACCAGCTCCGGGGGCATCTGAACCAGGCAGCGGCTCACCTTGGAGCCGTCGCAGCCGTCCTGGCCGCAGGGGCGGCAGTCCTCGGGCAGGGTCACCACCTCGCTGGCCACCCGCCAGGGGCCCCACATCTTCTCGCCCGAGGGACCGAACAACACCAAGCAGGGGACGCCCAGGGCGGCGGCCATGTGCATGGGCGCGCTGTCCACCCCGAAAAAGACCCGGGCCGGCTGGATCAGGGCGGCCAGCAGGTCCAGGCTGACCTGGCCGGCCAGGTTGATCAGGCCCGGGGTCGGTCCCAGGCTGGCCAGCACCTGTTCCACAAAGGCCATTTCCCGGGCCGCGGGCGCGGCGGTGAGCACCACCCCCAGTCCCAGGGCCAGCAACCGGCGGATGACCCAGGCGTTGCCCTCCGGGGTCCAGGTCTTGAACATCCAACGGCTGGTGGGATGGACCAGAGCGTAGCTCCGTGGTTTGAGTCCGTGTTGCTCCAGGATTTCCGCCGCTTTGGCCCGAGCTTCCGGGCTGGGACGGAGGCTCAGGCGCGGCAGATCGGGATCGATGCCCAGGCTCCTCACCGTGCGCAGCAGGGTCTCCACCACGTGGTGCTGGGTGCCCTTGGGATCGGCCAGGCGGTGGAAGGCCCGCGCCCGCAGGCTGGGCTTGCGCGGTGCGAAGCCAGCCCGCAGCCTGGCTCCGGAGGCCAGGGCCAGAAAGGCCCCCCGGTCTCCGCCGGAGAGGTCGATCGCCAAATCGAAGCCACCTCGGCGCAGTTGACGCAATAGCTTCAGTTGGAAAACCAGGGCGCGCCAACCCTTGAGGTCCCGGCGCAGCACCAGCACCCGCTCCACCTCGGGGTTGTTGGCCAGCATGGCCTCGGTGCCCTGGTTGACCAGAGCCGTTACGGCCAGGCCGGGATAGGCCCGCTTCAAGGCGCTGATCACCGGCGTGCTGACCAGCACGTCGCCGATATGCCCCAGCTTGATCACCAGGGCGCGGCGGGGAGGTTCGGCGAGGGCCGGGGGCAAGGTTGGTCGCTCCGGGTTGGGATGTCGTGGGGTGGCTACTGGTCCAGGGGCTGGGCTTCTTCCACCAGCATCACCGGGATGTCGTCCCGCACCTCGTATTTGAGCTTACAGACGCGGCAGAGCAGCCAGCCCTGGTCTGGGGTGGGCTCCACCGGCCCCTTGCACTGGGGGCAGGCCAGGATCTTGAGCAACTCGGGGGCCAGGGCCATGTCACACCTCCCGCAGGACCGGCAGCATGCTCCGCACCCACTCGGTCTCGGCCGCCAGGCCCTTCTTGAGATCATAGCGCGGATTGAAACCCAGCTCGGCCCGGGCTCGGGAGCAGTCGGCCTCGGTGTCGCGCACGTCGCCCTTGGCCACCGCCAGGCGCTGGATCGTCGCCTTGCCGCCGGTGATCTCCTCCAGCAGGGCGATGACCTGGTTGACGCTGACCCGCGAGCCGCCGCCCAGGTTGTAGACCCCGCCCGGGGTGGCCCCGTTGATGGCCGCGGCGATGGTGGCGTCGGCGATGTCGCCGACATAGGTGAAGTCCCGCGACTGCTCGCCATCCCCGAAAAGCCGGAATTCGCCGCCGGTCAGCATGGCTCGGATGAAACGGTGGAAGGCCATGTCCGGCCGTTGGCGGGGGCCGTAGACCGTGAAATAGCGCAGGCTGACGCTGTCCACGCCGAAGTTCCTGGTGTAGAGCCCGCAAAGGTGCTCGGCCGCCAGCTTGGTCACGCCATAGGGCGACACCGGCCAGCAAGCCGAGGTCTCGCGCATGGGCAGGTCGCGGGTGTCGCCGTAGACCGAGCTGGAGCTGGCGTAGACCATGCGGGCGCGGTTTCCCTGGGCCTTGATGGCCTCCAACAGCCGCTGGGTGGTGAGCACGTTGTTGTGGGTGTAGATCTCGAAATTGGCTCCCCAGGAGGCCCGCACGCCGGCCTGGGCCGCCAGGTGGATCACCGCCGTGGCCCCGTCCAGAAGGGCCTCCAGGTCGGCGGCCATGATGTCCCGGTCCAGCAGGGAGAAGCCGGGCTGGCCCTGGCAGGCGGTCAGATTCAGCTCCTTGAGCCGGCGGGGATAGTAGTCGGTGAAGCAGTCGATGCCGCGCACCTCGTGCCCCAGCGCCAGAAGCTTTTCCGCCACCTGGGAGCCGATGAATCCCGCCACGCCCGTCACCACGAACCGCATCGTTTCTCCTTAATCAACCCGCTCCGCGTCCGGCGGCGCGATCATTCCGCCCCCTCGCGTCAATTGATCCGCCACCGCTTGGGCCGCCATGGCCGGCGTCAGTTCCGACAGACAGCGGGGCTCCGGGCACTGTCGCTTGAAGCAGGGGCTGCAGGATAGCCCCAGGCGCAGCACGGCGTGCCCCGCCCCCCAGGGGCCGGTGCGCCCCGGGCTGGTGGGGCCAAACAGGGCCACCACCGGCCGATCCAGGGCCGCGGCCAGGTGCATCACCCCGGTGTCGGTGCAAACCACCAGCCGGGCCAGGCTGAGCACCGCGACCAGATCCTTCAGCCCGGTGCGCCCGGCCAAGTCCAGCACCCCGCCGCCAGCCTCCTGGGCGATGGCCCCGGTGATTGCCCGGTCGGCAGGCGCGCCGCTCAAGGCTAAATCCAGGCCCATCTCCCGCAGGCGGCGGGCCAGGTCCACCCAATGGGCCAGGGGCCAGAGCTTGCTCTCCCACTTGGCCACCGGGTGCAGAACCACCAAGGGACGCTCCCGCCCCCAGGGGCCCAGCAGCTCCCGGGCCTGGGCCAATTGGCCTTCGGTCGGCTGGAGGCCGAACTCCGGCCGGGCCGGACGCAGCACCCCCAGCGGCTCCAGGATATCCAGGTAGCGCTCCAGGGCGTGGCGCTCGGGGTCATAGGCCGGCAGGGGCTCGTTCAGGGCCAGGGCGGCCAAGGGCTCCTTGCCGCCCCGGAAGCCGATCTTGCGATCCCCCCGGACCAGCCTGGCAAAAATAGCACTTTTTATAAGGCCTTGCAACTCCAGGACCACGTCGTAGCGCACGGAGCGCAGCCGCCCCATGAAAGTCCCCACCTCGGGCAGGGCCGCCACGGCGTCTTCTTGCAACTCATGGCGAGGACTGACTAAAACGTTATCCAGCGCCGGATGACCCTGCAACAAGCCGGCCGAGGGCCGCTCCACCAACCAATCGATGCGGGCCGAGGGGTCGTGGCGGCGGATGGCCATGGCCACCGGCAGACTCTGCACCACGTCGCCTAGGGCGGACAGCTTGACGATCAGGACCTTCAAGCCTACCGCCCTCCCCCGGCCAGGATCCAATCCACCGCCGCCGCCAGATCGGCGGCCACGAAATGGGGCTCCTGCTCCGGGACCTCCGGCGGCCAATCCGGATGCCCGCTCTTAACCAGGATGCTGGTCAGACCGGCCCGGCGGCCGCAGGCCACGTCCAAGAGACGGTCGCCCACCATGAACGAACCCTCCAGGGTCAGGGCGATCTCCCTCGCCGCCTGCATGATCAGGCCAATGCCAGGCTTGCGGCACTCGCAGGCCAGGGCCAGATCCTCCACCACCCCTGCCGGGTGGTGGGGGCAGAAGTACCAGGCGTCCACCCGCGCACCCGCCGCCTTGAGCCGGCGGTTGATCTCCAACTGCACCAGGGCCAGGTCGCCCTCGTCGAAGTAGCCCCGGGCCAGGCCGGACTGGTTGCTGATCACCACCACCCAGAACCCGGCGGCGTTGAGCCGGGCGATGGCCTCGGCCGCGCCGGGCAGGATCTCCACGTCCTGGGGCCGGCTGAGATAGCTCACCTCGCGGTTGATGGTGCCGTCCCGATCCAAAAAAACCGCCGGCCGTTTCATGCCGTTCCTCCCGCCACCCGCCGGGCCAATAGATCGCGCGCCGCTTGGACCGCCACCTCGGGGGTGATGGGCGCGAAGCAGGCCAGATCCCCCCGGGGGCAGACCGGCTTCAGGCAGGGGCTGCACTCCAGCGGCGCCCGCGCCAGCTCCACCCAGGACCCCCGGGGCGCGGTCGTCACCGGGTTGGTGGAGCCGAAGACGGCCAGGGTGGGCGTGCCCAGGGCGGCGGCGGCGTGCATCAGGCCGCTGTCGTTGGTGATGAAAAGCTCCAGCCGGGCCAGGAGCGCCATGGCCTGGCCCAGGCTGGTGGCCCCGGCCAGGTCGATCACCCGCGCGCCAGCCAGCCCGTCGGCGACCAGAGCGGTGGTGGCCGCCTCGCCCGGGCCGCCGAAGAGCAGCGCCGCGTCGAAGCCTTCCCCCAGCAACACCCGGGCGGTGGCCGCGAAGCGCTCGGCCGGCCAGCACTTGGCCGGGCCAAAGGCCGCCCCTGGGGCCAGGCCCATGAGCCGCGCCCCGGCCAGGCCCTTTTTGACCAAAAACTCCTCGGCCCAGGCCCGGTCGCCGGGGTTCAGGCGCAACTCCGGAATCACCCCCTGGTCCGGCGGGGCGGCCGCCAGCCCGGCCCGGTGCAGCATCCGCAGATAGTAGGCCGTCTCGTGCACCCGGCGGTCGGCGGCGGTGCGGGGCACGGCGTGGCTCAGGAGCAACCCGCGCGCGTCGCTGTCATAGCCCAGGCGCACCGGAATCCCGGCCAGGGCCACGGTCAGGGCCGCGCCAAAGGCGTTCTGCATGAGCACCGCCCAATCGAAGCCGCGGCCGCGCAACTCCCCGGCCAGCCGCCAGAGCCCGGCCAGACCACCGTGCCGGGTGGGGTCCATGGCCAGCACCTCGGCCACCGCTGGCGCGGCCTGATAGACCGCCGCCACCCAGGGCTTGGCCAGCACCGTGATCCGGGCCTGGGGGCAGGCCGCGCCCAGGGCGGCCAACGCCGGCAGGGTCATCACCGCGTCGCCCACCCAGTTGGTGCCGCGCACCAGGATGGACCGGGGCTGACCGGGGTCCAGGGGCCGCATCAGCGCCGCTCCCGGGGCCAGGCGTGGAAGGGCTTGGTCTTCCAGCGCTGGTGCATCCAGAACCACTGCTCCGGCCTCTGGCGGATGATCTCCTCCAGGGCCTTGGTGTAGTTTTGGGTGTTGTCCCACACATCCTGCAGCTTGTCGCCGGTCTTGACCAGGGGCAGTTCGGAGCCGAAATAGACGTCGAAGTGGCCGTCGGCGGCGCGGAAGTTGTGGTAGGTCAGCACCGGCGCGCCGGTGGACATGGCCAAGAGGGCCAGGCCCTTGTTGGTGCAGGCCGGCCGGCCGAAGAAATCCACCCACTCGCCGTCGTACCAGTCCACGTTCTGGTCCAAGAGCGCGGCGGCCACCCCGTTGCGTTTGAGGACCCGCAACAGTTCCCGGGCCGAGCGGGCCTTGGGGACCACCTGATTGCCGCTGCGGGTGCGCCAAAATTTGACCAACTCCTCGCCCGGCGGCCAGTCGAGAGGCCGGGCCACCAGGGTCGCCCCGCCCATCATCAGGCCCGTGGCCTGGGCGGCCCACTCCCAGTTGCCGATATGGCCGGTGAGCATCAGCACGCCCTTGCCCTGGGCCCGGGCCGCCTCCAGGTGGTCCAGACCGTGGTGCCGGGTGCGCTCCAGCACCGCCTCGGGTCTGAGGCGCACCAGGTCCGGCAGCTCCATCACCACCTGCGCCAGGTGCGCGAAACAGGCCCGGGCGGTCTGCTCAACCCAGGCCGCGTCCTTTTCCGGAAAGCTCTGGCGCAGGTTGTCGGTCACAATGGCCCAGTGCCGCTGGTCCAGGCGGGTCACCAGATGGGCCAGGCCCCGGCCCAGGGCCCGTCGCCAGGCCAGGGGCGGCAGGCCCATGGCCCAGACCCCGGCCTTGAGCGCCTGGAGGATGGCGCTCACGCCCCCGCCCTCCAGGCCGAGAGCCCCCAGGCCAGGACCGAGGCCAGGTCGGGTTGGTCCGGGGCGAACTCCAACTCCAAACGAGTGACCCAGAGCGGCGGACCCGGGGGCAGCTCGGCCGGCAGGCGCACCCAGTCCTTCTCGCTGCAGACCAGGGCCGCCGCGCCCAGTGCCGCGGCCCGGCGCCAGAGGTCCCCCAACTCGGCGGGCGTGAAGAAATGATGGTCCGGAAAGCCGGCCAGGTCCAGCACCGCCAGGCCGGCGCGCGTAAGGCCGGCGGCGAACTGGTCCGGATCGGCCAGGCCGCAGAAGGCCAGCACCGGCTTGCCCCGCCGGTCGGCCTCGGGCAGGGGCTGCCCCTGGGCGTCGTCCAGGCCGGCCAGACGATGACGACAGGCCAGCACCGGACCCGGGCCCCAAAAACTCCGCAGCCAGCGCCGGTCTTGATCCACGGCCGCCGCATCATCGGCCCGGGTCAGGACCAGGGCTCCGGCCCGGCGCAGTCCGGCGGCCGGCTCGCGCAGGTGCCCGGCCGGCAGCAGATGGCCATTGCCCAGGGGACGGGCCGCGTCCAGGGCCACCAGGTCCAGATCGCGGTGCAGGCGGCGATGCTGGAAGAGATCGTCACACACCAGCACCCGCGGTCCGCACTGGGCCAGCACCGCCCGTCCCACCTCCCAGCGATCCGGACCGGCCGCCACCGGCGCCGGCAAACGCCGGGCCAGGAGCAGGGGCTCGTCGCCGGCCCGCTGGGCGTCAACCAGCGGCCCATGCCCGCGGGAAACCCAGGTCACCCCGCCCCGGCCGGCCGCCGCTCCATAGCCCCGGCTGATCACCGCCGCGGGTAGGCCCAGGCCCCACAGCGCCCGCACCACGGCCATCACCAGGGGGGTCTTGCCGGTGCCGCCGGCCACCAGGTTGCCCACCCCGATCACCGGAGCCGGCAGACGCCGGGGCTTTCGCAGGCCAAGGTCGTAGAGCAGGTTCTTGCCGCCCGCGCCCAGACCGTAGAGCCCGGCCGCGCCCCGGAGACCGGCGCGAAGGACGCCCAGCCACCATGGTCCGGGCCGGCCCGAGGCCGCCAGGGCGTGCAACGCGGCTAGATCAAGGCTCACGCCCGCCCCTCCCTCAAAAGCCGCGCCGCCTCCTCCACCGCCCGGGCCAGAGCCCCGCGATGGGCGGCCACGAATGCCCGCGCCGCCGCGCCCATGGACGCGGCCAGGTCCGGCTCCTCCAGGCAGGCCCGCCAGCCAGCCATCAGGCTCGCGGCGTCGTTCACCCGCATTCCGCCGCCGGCCGCGATCAGATCGCGGGCCATCTCCAGGAAGTTATGGGTGTGGGGCCCGCAAAAGACCGGCGCCCCCTGGGCCGCCGGCTCCAGCAGGTTGTGGCCACCGATGGGGGCCAACGAGCCGCCCACCAAGGCCCCGGCCGCCAGGGCGTAGACCGCGGCCAGACGGCCCAGCAGGTCCAACACCAGGATCTGGGTCCCGGCCGGGGGCGGCCCCTGGCTGATGCGGGCCACGGACAGGCCGCGGGCCTGGCCCATCCGGGCCACCTCCGCCCCCCGGGCCACCTCGCGGGGGGCGATGACCAGGGCCAGGCCGGGGTGGTCGACCAGGAGCGGCTGATAGGCATCCAGACAGACGGCCTCCTCGCCAGGGTGGGTGGAGCCGGCCACCAACACCTGCCGTCCGGTCAGACCCAGCTCCGCCGCCAACGCCGCCCGCGCCTCGGGCTCCAACGCCGGGGGCGCGGTGTCGAACTTGAGGTTGCCACCCACCGCCACCTTATCCGGGGGCAGACCCACCTGGAGCAACCGGTCGTGGTCCACCCTGGTCTGGGCCAGGATGCGGTCGAACCCGCCCAATAGACCCCGGGCCAGGGGACCCAGGCGGCGATAGCCGCGAAAGGTGCGGGGGCTGACCCGGCTGTTGACCAACAGGCTGGGGGCGCCCCGGCGCTTGAGGCCCCAGGACCAGCCCGGCCAGATGTCGCCCTCCACCAGCACGAAGAGCGCCGGCCGCAGGCGGTCCAAAACCCGCTCCACGTTCCAGCGCAAATCCAGGGGCCGGGTGAAGAGGATCACCTCCGGCCGCCCGGCCAGCAGCTCGCGGGCGGTGGCCAGGCCCTGGGCGGTGGCCGCAGAGAAGGCCAGGGGTTTGTCGGGAAAGCGCCGGGCCAGGGCCTCCAACAAAGGCACCGCCGAGCGCACCTCGCCCACGCTCAGCGCGTGCAGCCAGATGGCCCCGGGCGCGGCCGGGGGCAGCCAGGCCGAGCCCAGGCCCAGGCGGGCCAGGGAGATGGCGCGGTAGCGGCCCTTGGCCATTCGGGCGGCCAGGATCGGAGAAGCCGCCAGCAATCCCACCCCCAGGGCCAGGTTGTAGAGGATCTCTCTCACCCCGCCGGTTCCAGGGCCGAAGGTTGGAAGCCCACCTCCCCGATGCGATGCGGAATCCGCCCCCAGGCGATCTCCTCGGCCGGCAGAGGCTGGTCGGCGGCCGCGCGGGCGGCGTCGAGCAGGCGGGGAAAGCGCGCGCCCCGAGCCAGGAGAATGGTCAGGAACTCACGGAAGGCCGGCAACAGCTGGCGGCCCTCCACCTCGGCATGCAGGGTCAGCACGTTAAGCTCGCCCGGACGCACCCGCTCCGCCAGCCAACGGCCCAGGTTGGCCGGGGTCACCTCGGGCCGGCTCAGCACCTCGTCGGCGGTGGGCAGGGTGGTGGGCAGCTCCAGCAGGGGCAGCACCCGGCCATGGGCCATGGTCAGGAAGGGAGATCGACCCCGGGTGCAGGAGATGTGGCTGATGCCAAGCCCGGCCATGATCTCCAGGGCGTCGGCGCTGACCTGCCAGCCCGGGGCGGCGAAGCTGGCCGGGGCCAAGCCGGTGATCTTCTTGAATAGCTCTGCCGCCATGGTCAGTTGGCGAGCGGTGCTCTCACGATCCAAATAGCGCACCCGGTCGTGCCAGAAGACGTGGTCCCACCCGTGCAGGCCCACCTCGTGCCCCTCGTTGATCAGCCGGTTGAGGAGCCCCGGCGCGGCTTCGGCGATGATCGGCGCGGGCAGCAGGATGCCGTAGAGCATGGTGCGCAGGCCATAGGCCGAGGCCGCCCCGGACTTGAGCTGCTTTTGCAGGAAACCCGGCCGGGCGAGGCGTTTCAGGGCGTGGCCGGAGTTGTCCGGTCCCATGGCGATGTAGAAGCTGGCCCTCACCCCCATTTCGGCCATCAGGTCGGCCAGGCGCCGCACCCCCACCAACAGCCCGACCCGGGTGTCCACGTCCACCTTGAGGACCACCCGGGTGGTCGTGTCTGAAGGTTGGAGAGGCATGCTGGCTCCCGGCGCCTAGTCCCGGGTCTCGCGCACCACGAAACGCGGGCGACGGCGCACCTCGCGGTAGATGCGGCCCACATACTCGCCGATCAAGCCCACGCCCAGGATCTGTAGCCCCACGAAAACGAAGAGAATGGCGAAGAGGGTGAAGACCCCCTCCACCTCCGGGCCAACGATGATGCGGCGGGCGAAGAGGAACAGGCCGAAGGCCAGCCCCACCAAGGCCACGACGGAGCCCATCAGGCTGACCAACTGGATGGGCAGCACCGAGAAGCCGGTCATCAGGTCGAAGTGCAGGCGGAAAAGCTTGAGCAGGCTGTACTTGGATTGGCCGGCGTGGCGCTGGGCGTGGCCCACCGGGACCTCCAGCACCTGGTTGGCGTAGGTGTTGGCCAGGGCCGGGATGAAACTGCTGGTCTCCTGGCAGGCGCTCATGGCGTCCACCACCTCGCGGCGGTAGGCCCGAAGCATGCAGCCATAGTCCTTCAGCTCCACCCCCACCACCTTGCTGGTGACGATGTTGACGATGCGCGAGGGCAGCTTGCGCAGCCAGCTATCCTGGCGGAACTGCCGCCAGCCGCCCACCACGTCGTAGCCCTCCTCCAGCTTGGCCACCAGCATCGGCACGTCCT
>JAIWNN010000042.1 GCA_020216805.1 Desulfarculus sp.
CGGGCGGGTTTTGCAGGTCCGCGTCCAGGGTGGCCACCACCTGGCCCCGCACCCGCTCGAAGCCGGCGAAGACCGCCATGTGCTGGCCGTAGTTGCGGTTGAAGCGCACCAGCCGCACGTGCTCGTCGCGCTGGTTCAGGCCCTCCAGGATCTCCCAGGAGCGGTCGCGGGAGCCGTCATCCACGTAGATGACCTCCCAGGAATAGTCTTGGCGGTTCAAGGTGGTGGCCAGGCGGGCGTGCAACTCCACCAGGTTTTCTTCCTCGTTGAAGACGGGGATCACCACCGACAGGTAGGGGCTTTGCCTCTCGGCCTCGGGCTGCATGCTATCCTCCGGAGAGATCAGGCGCGCAAGCCAATACTATTACAGCATGATAGGTCAAAATCAAGCCGGCGGGAACGGGGACCTAGCGAGGGCGGTTGGCGAACAGGGTCTTGTCTCCCAGGCGGGCCCATTCATGGAGCGCCAGTCCCGGGGTTTTGGCCGCCTGGCGGCGGAAACGCTCCAGGGTGTCGGTTTCGGCCAGGGCGATGACCCGGCGCGAGGGGTCTTGCATCAGGCGGATCAGATCGATCTGCTCGCGATGGAACCACTGGTCGGCCTGGGGATCGCGCTGGCGGCCGAACTCCAGCTCGCCCCAGTTGTTGACCACCACCACCCGCCGACCGGTGTAGAAGGCCAGTCCCTGGAAGTAGTCGCCAAAGGAGACCAGACGATCGTCGGGTCTGAGTTCGGCCCGCAGGGGCGCGGCCAAACCGCGCAGGCTGCGGAAGTCGTCCAGGCGAGGGGCGGCCAGGGCGGCGCAGAGGACGATGGCCAGCAGTAGCAGCAGCGGCGCGATCAGGCCGGCCAGGGCCAGGCGGCGCATCGCGAAGATGGCCAGGCTCAGGCCGCAGAGCAAAAGTGGCAGCAGCAGGAGGTAGAGACCTACCTGGGACCAGGTGACCTCCGGGCTGAAGCCCGGGGCCAGGGCCAGGGCCACCGCCGCCAACAGGCTGGCCACGGCCAGACCCACCAGACCCCAGCGCACCCCGGCCGGGGCCTCGGCCCCGGGACGAGCCGCCATCAGGGCGGCCAAGGGCCGGGCCATCAGCAAAGCCAGGGGCGGCAGCAGCGGCAGGGCGTAGTGCATCATCTTGGAGGAGCTGGCCGAGAGGAACAGGCCCAGGCCGGCCAGCCAGAGCATGGCCAGGAGCCAGGGCCGCTGGGCCGGCTCGCGCCAGCTCCGGCCCGGCCAGGCCTGCCAGATCGCCCAGGGCAACAGCGGCGTCCAGGGCAGGAAGGCCGCCGGGAGTAGCGGCAGGTAGTACCAGAAGGGCTGGGAGCGCTTGTAACTGTCGCCGCTCAACAGCCGCCCGAAGTTCTCGTACAGGAAATAGCCTGGGTACTCGGGGTTGACGATGCTCATCCCGAGGTTCCAGGGCAGCACCAGGAGCAGGAACAGGACCGGCCCGTGCCAATGGGCCAGGGCCCGGGCCAGGGGCCATTCCCGGGTGAACAGGATGTAGAGCGTCACCACCAGACCGGGCAGGCCGGGACCCAGCATGCCCTTGGTCAGAAAACCGATGGCGCAGCCGGACCAGAAGGCGTAGAGCCCCCGGCGATGGCCCGAGCGCAACTCCCAGACCCCCCAGATGGCCAGGGTGATGCCCAACAGCAGCACCATGTCCACCAGCAGGACCTGGGCCAGCCCCCAGAACATCAGCCCGGTGGCCAGCACCAGGCCGGCGTAGAACCCGCTGCGCGGCTCCCAGAGCCGCAGGCCCAGCAGATAGACCAAGAGCACCGTGAGGCTGGCGCAAACCGCGGGGGTCAGGCGGGCCAGATAATCGGCCTTGGCATAGAAGGCGTCCAGTGCCTTGGCATAGGCCGGATCCTGCCTGCCCTTGGCGAATTGCTTGGCGTCGGGATAAAACGGCTTGAACCCCGCCGCGACCAGCCAGTAGGTGAGGATAGGCTTCTCAAAGTATTTCACGTAGTTGAGGCGGGGAGTCACCCAATCGCCGCTTTCCACCATCTCGCGGGCGATCTCGGCGTAGCGGGCCTCGTCGGTCTCCCACAAGCCCCGATAGCCCAGGCCCGTGAAATACAGCAGCCCGCAGATCGCCAGCAGGATCAGGGGATAGGCCGCCCGCCGCCACAACGGGATCGCGGGTGGCGTTTTCTTCTGGCGCGGGCTCATGGCCGGGTCCCGTCGGAAGGTGGCTCGGGCGAGGATGGCAATCCACCTTCCAAGGTGGATGGCTCCGAAACCGGCCGTTGGTTGGCTTGGCCCTCCTCGCCGGGTTGTTTCGCGGCCGCCGGTGGGGCGGGCTCGCTCTCGGCGGACGGCGGGGCCGCCGGCTGCGCGGCCGGGGTCGATCCCTGCCAGCGGGCCTGGGCCGCAGCGTTGCCGCCCAGCAGGTAGCCCGACCAGCGGCCCAGCTCCACGAAACCCGGGACCGCCGCCAGGGTCGGAGCCAGGCTGGCGCGGCTCAGCACCGCCAAGGGGGCTTCCTGGGCCAATTCCCGGGCCAGCTGATCGGCCTCGCTGGTGCGCAGGCGGGGTATTTCCCGGTCCAGGTAGAAGAGCATGCTCGGCTTCCAGAGGCCGAAGGAGACCACCTTGGCCGCCCCGCCCAGACCTCGCCCCACCTCCAGGGCCAGGTCCTTGGCCGGTTGCTGAATCTCCTGGGCGGCCCGGGGCAAAAGACCCAGCATCAGCCCGCCGCAAAAGAGCGCCCCGCCCAGGCACAGGGCCAGCACCGCCTCCCGCCCCCTGCCCCGCCGCCGCAGCCAGTTCGGCAGCCAGACCACGGCCAGGGCCGCCAAACCCAGGGCCAGGGGCCAGAGGATGATCAGGGGGGCCTGGTCCGGCAGGGCGTACTCGCTGCTGTCCGGGCGGATGGAGGCCTGGATCCTGGGCCAGGCCAGATGGAGCCCAGCCGGCAGGGCCAAGAGCACCAAGGCCCAGAGCCCGCCCAGGCCCAGGTGCAGGGCCTGCCGCACGCCCCGAGAAAAACGCCCGCCGTCCTCGCCGGCCAGCCAGCGCCAGAGCTGGTAGCCGGCCAGGAGGCCCAGCCAGGGCCAGGCCGGAAGGATATAGTTGATCTGCTTGGTGGCGGCCAGGCTGAAGACCACCAGCACCACCAGCACCGTGACGGCCGCCAAGAGCCGCAGCCGGGCCAGGGGGTCGGCCTGGCGAGCGGCCCTGGGGTTTTTGGCCAGGGCCGCGCCCAGGGCCGGCAGGCCGGCTGCGCCAAAGGGCCAGAAGCCCAGGAGCAGCACCGGCAGGTAGTAGAATAACCCGCCGCCATGGCCCAAGAGCACCTCGCTGAAACGGCGCAGGTTCTGGGAGAGGAAGAAGGCCCGCCAGAACTCGTCCCCCAGCCGCCAGAAGGCCAGGCCGTACCAGGGCAGGTTGATGACCAGGAAGATGAGCGGACCCCAGAGCCACTGGCCCCGGCGCAGGCAGTGCAGGAAGCGGCCTTGGATCAGGGCGTAGACCAGGGCCGAGGGCAGCACCACCGCCAGGGCCACCGGTCCCTTGGTCAGAAAGCCCAGGCCCAGCCCGGCCCAGGCCAGCCACCACCAGGGCCGGTCGGCCGGGGCCTGGCGCTCGTTGGCCAGAAAGAAGGCCCCCAGGCTCAGGGTGGTGAACAGGGTCAGGGGCATGTCGGTGAGGCTGGCCCGGCCCACCAGGGCCATCAGGGGCGTGAAGGCGGCCGCGGCCAGGGTCAGGGCGGTGAAGGCCGGCCCGCGCGAGACGACGAGCGCTAGGTAGCCCAGCCAGAGCAGGAGGGCCAGGGCCGCCACCGCCGAGGGCAGGCGCGCGGCCAGCTCCCCCGGGCCCAAGAGGGCCTGGGCCCCGGCGATGAGCCAGAAGGTCAGGATGGGCTTTTCCAGATAGTGCTGGCCATTGAGGGTCGGCACCATGAAATCCCCGCCCCGGAACATGGCTCCCACGCTGGCCGCGTATTCGCCCTCGTCGCGGTCGGTCAGGGGCATCTGGCCCAGGTCGACCAGGTAGAGCGCCGCCGCCGCCGCCAGCACCGCCAACACGACCAGGAGCCAGTAGCGTTGTCCGGCCGGGCTCATGCCCGTTCCTCCCGCCAGCGGCGCAGAGCGGCGGCCAGCGGCCAACCCACCAGCAGCCCCAGCAAGGCCCCGCCCAGGGTGTCGCTCAAGTAATGCGATCCACCGACCACCCGACCCAGACAGATCAGGATCGCCGCCGGATAGATGACCCAGACCAGGCGGGGATGGAAGGCGCAGAGCAGCGCGGCCAGGGCGAAGCTGGTGGCGGCGTGGCCCGAGGGAAAGGAGTGCAGGTCGCTGGATAGGCTGGGGCCGAAGAACTCCCAGGCCGGCAGGGACATTCGCGGACGGGGACGGCCCACCAGGTGCTTGACGATCTGCACGCAGGCCCCGGCTCCCAACACCGCGCCCAGGCCGCCCATGCCGTCCAGCAGCAGCCCGCGCCTGCCCAACAGCCAGGCCGCCAGGGCCAGCAGGCCCATGGCTCCGCCCTGGACCCCGCCCAGGCCGGCGTAATAGGCGGTCTTCGCCAGCCAGAACGACCAGGTCTCGCCCGCGCGGACGACGAAGAACCGGTGCACCGGGTCGTCCCAATGCCAGGCCAGGGCCGCGAACATGCCCGCCGTCAGGCCCGCCAGGACCAGTCCCCGCCGCCAGCCGGTGCTAGCCACCCTGCTCCGCCCCCAGTCCCCGGTCCACCGCGAACTGCATCTGGTGGAGCCGGTGGTAGAGCCCGCCCCGGGCCAGGAGGTCCTGGTGCCGGCCCTCCTCCACGATGCGGCCGCCGCTCATGACGATGATGCGGTCGGCGCGCTGGATGGTGGAGAGCCGGTGGGCGATGACAAAGGTGGTGCGGCCCTGCATCAGGTTCTCCAGGGCCTTCTGCACATACATCTCGCTCTCGGTGTCCAGGCTGCTGGTGGCCTCGTCCAGGATCAAGATGGGCCGGTCGGCCAGAAGCGCCCGGGCGATGGACAGGCGCTGGCGCTCGCCTCCGGAAAGCAGCACCCCGGCCTCGCCGATGTTGGTGTCGAAGCCTTGGGGCAAGCGCTGTATGAAATCCAGGGCATAGGCCGCCTCGGCCGCGGCCTCGATCTCGGCCTGGCTGGCCTCGGGCCGGCCGTAGGCGATGTTGTTCTTGACCGTGTCGTTGAAAAGCACGATCTGCTGGGTGACGATGGCGATCTGGCCGCGCAGGCTGGCCAGGGTGGCCTGGCGGATGTCCACGCCGTCGATCAGGATCGTCCCCTGGGTGACCTCGTAGAAGCGGGGCAGCAGATTGACCAGGGTGGTCTTGCCTCCGCCGCTGCTGCCCACCAGCGCCAGCACCTGACCCACCGGCACGATCAAATTGACATCCTGGAGGACCGGCTCGCCGGGGCGGTAGCTGAAACCCACTCCCCGAAACTCGATCTCCCGGCTCAGGCGCGGCAACTCGATGGCGTCGGGTCGGTCCAGGATCTCGGGCTTGGTGTCCAGCACCGCGTAGACCCGGCTGGCCGAGGCCAGGCCGTTCTGGATCTCGTTGTTCAGCCCGCTCAGGTGCTTGACCGGCTCGTAGAGCATGATCAGGGCGGTGAGGAAGCTGAAGAAGGTGCCCGGGGTGGAGCGGCCCTCGATGACCTGCCAGCCGCCATAGAACAAGATGCCGGCGATGGCGATGCCGCCCAGGAACTCCATCAGGGGGCTGGAGATGGCCCGGGTGCTGACGTCCTTCATGCGCAGGACGAACAGGCGGAAGGCCTCGCGGCTGAAACGCTCGATCTCGTGCTGCTCGCGGCAGAAGCCCTTGACGATGCGCGCGCCGCTGATGGTCTCGTGCAGCAGCACCGAGACATCGGCCATGGTCTCCTGGGAGCGGTGGCTGATCTTGCGCAGACGTCGGCCGAACTTGACCAGGGGAATGGCGCAGATGGGAAAGACCCCCACCGCGAAGATGGCCAGAAACCAGTCCCGCCAGAAGAGCACCACGATCAGGCCGATCACCGTGAACAGCTCGCGCAAGAGGCCGGTGACCACGCTGCTCACCGCCCCCTGGATCTGGTTCACGTCGTTGGTGATGCGGCTCATCAGCTCGCCGGTGGGAACCCGGTCGTAATAGCTCAGCGAGAGCTTTTGCAGGTGGGCGTAGAGGTCGATGCGGTACTGGGTGATGATGCGCTGGCCCACGTACTGCATCAGGTAGCTCTGGCCGTAGGAGCAGCCGCCCTTGACCACGTAGAGGACGATGACCACCAGGGGCACCAGGTAGAGCATGGCGCGGTCCTTGGCCACGAAGATGTCGTCCATCACCGGCTTGACCATGTAGGCCATGCCCGAGGTGGAGGCGCTGACCAGGATCATCAGGACCATGGCCAAGGCCAGGCGTCCCCAATAGGGACGCACCTGGGCCAGCAGGCGGTTGACAAGGGTCCGGTCCTCGCTGACGGGCTTAGTGCTCAAGTCTTCGCTTCCCGCATGAGCCGCAGAGCCAGTTCCGCCGCCCGGCGGCCGCCGCCCGGTCCGCCCAGGCGCTGGCGCACCTCGGCCAAGCCCTGGATCATGGCTTGGCGGGCGGTTTCGTTATCCAGCAACTCCAGTGCCTTGTCCGCCAGGTTCCGGGGGGTGGCCTGGTCCTGCAAAAGCTCCGGAATGACCTCACGCCCGGCCACCAGATTGGGCATGGCCACGTGGCTGACCTTGATCAGGCGCTTGGCCAGGGCGTAGTTGAAGGCTCCGGTCTTGTATACCACCACCATGGGGGCCTCGGCCAGGGCCGCCTGCAGAGTGGCGGTGCCGGAACAGATCAGCAACAGGCGCGCTTGGGCCATGACCTGGGCCGCGCGACCGGGCAGGACGGTCAGGCCGTTGAGGGCGTGGGCCTCCAGGTGGGGGTCCAAGAGCGTCCGGTCCAGGCCCGGGGCCACCGGCAGCACGAAATGGCAGCGCGGCCGTTCTTGGCGGATCAGGGCCGCCGCCTCCAGGAGCAGGGGCATCAGCCGGCTGATCTCGCTCTGGCGGCTGCCGGGCAGCAGGCCGATCAGCTCCGCGTCCGCCGGCACCGGCAAAAGATCGCCCGCCCGGGCCAGGAACTCCTCCTCCTCGTCCAGGAGGGGATGGCCCACGAAGGTCACCGGCAGCTCGGGCGCGGCCTGGGCGTAGAAATCTTTCTCGAAGGGAAAGACCACCGCCAGATGGTCCACCAGCCTGGCCAGGGTCTGGGCCCGCTTGGGTCGCCAGGCCCAGACCTGGGGGCTGATGTAGTACAGCACCTTGAGCCCCAGGGCCTTGGCCGCCTTGGCCACCCGGAAGTTGAAGTCCGGGAAGTCCACCAGGATCACCAGGTCCGGCCGGGTGGCCTTGAGATGGGTCTTCAATCCTTGCAGGGCATGCCAGATGACCTTGAGCTTGCCCAGGACCTCGGAGAAGCCCACCAGGGCCAGGTCTTCGGCGCGATACAGCAGCTCGGCCCCGGCCCGATCCAGGGCCGGCCCGCCGATGCCGCTGACCATGAGCCCCGGCTCCAGCGCGGCCAGTTCGCGGATCAGGCGCGCGGCGTGCTGGTCGCCGCTGGCCTCGCCGGCGACGATCACCACCCGGCGGGGGCTGGCCATGCTAGCCCTCCCCGGGCAGGCGGGCATCCACCCAGCGGGGGGACTGGGCCAGAACCGGCTCCAGCTTGCACTGACCCGCCAGCACGCAGCCCTGCACCGCCAGGGCCGCGGCTAGGGCCCGGCGTCCATCGCGGCCCGAGACCCGGGGCGTGCGGCGGGTGCGCACCGAATCCACGAAGGCCTTCAACTCTTCCTCGAGGGGATCGGTCTTGGCGAAGCGGGGGCGGTCGGCGGTGACCTTGGGCAGCGATCCCGGCCGGTACTCCACCCCGCTGACCACCAGTAGCTTGCGCTTTTTGAAATCCAGCGAGAGATAGGCGTCGGGCTGGAAGACGCGCATCTTGCGCTCGTCCTTGAGGGCCAGGCGGCTGGCGGTGAGGTTGGCCACGCAGCCGCCGGGAAACTCCACCCGGGCGTTGACGATGTCGGCGTGGCGGCCCAGCACCGGCACCCCCACCGCCCGGATCTCGGCCGGCTCCTCGCCCACTAGTGCCAGGATGATGTCCAGGTCGTGGATCATGAGATCCAGGGCCACGTCCACGTCGGTGGCCCGGGCCTTGAATGGCGCGATGCGGTTGACCTCGATGAACATCGGACGCTTGACCCGGCGCACCATCTCCTCCACCGGGGGATTGAAGCGCTCCAGATGGCCCACCTGCAGGATGCGTCCGCCCGCCTCGGCCAGCTCCACCAGGCGGTCGGCCTCCTCCAGGGTGGCGGTCAGGGGCTTCTCGCAGAGCACGTCCTTGCCCGCGGCCAGGAACTCCGCGGCCACCGCGAAGTGCTGCACCGTGGGGGTAACCACGGTCACCGCCTCCACCAGGTCGATCACCTGGCGATAATCGGTGAAGGCGGCCACCCCCAGGTCGTGGCCGATCTCTCGGGCCCGGTCCGGATCGGCGTCCACCACCGCCACCAACTCGGCGGTCTTCATCCTCTTGAGCTTCTCGGCGTGGAAACGCCCCAGGTAGCCCACGCCGACCACCGCGATCTTGACCGGGGCCTGCATCATCGCTCCTCGCCGCCGGCCCAAGCCAGCAGACAGATGCCGGCCGTGTCGGCCCGGCGGATCATCTCCTCGCGATCAAAGACCAGGGTGCTTCCGGCCTCGATCACTAGGCAAGTGGCCCGGACCTCGGTCATGGTGGCGATCGTCTCCGCCCCCACCGCCGGCAGGTCGAAACGCCGGTCCTGGCCCGGCTTGCAACGCTTGACCACCACCGCCCCCGGTCCGGCCAACTCCCCGCCCCGGCGAATGCAGGCGTCGGTGCCCTCCATGGCCTCCACCGCCACCACCGCCCGGCCCCGGATCACCAGGGCCTGGCCGATGTCCAGCTTGCCCAACTCGTGGGCCAGGCGCCAGCCCAACTCGGCGTCGGCCCGCTCCTCCGGGCTGGGCCCACGTTTAGTATAAGTTCCGGCGGTGGCCAGGAGCTCGGGAAGTAATTCATGGCTGGGCAGGATGACGATGCCCTCCCCGGCCAGGACCTTGGCCAGGGTGCGCAGGATGCCATCGTCGGCCAGGTGGCGCAGCTTGCCGATCAGGGTCAGGGCCTTGAGGTCCGGGCGCACGTCACCGAACATGCGGGGCTTGGTCACCCCTCCGCACATGGCGGCCCGGGTGACGCCCTGGCTGCGGAAGACCTTGATGAGCTTGCCCAGTTGGCCCAGGTGAATCCAGGTCAGGCTGTCCACCTCGGCCTCCAGGACGGGCAGGGTCTCGCCGACGATGCCCACCGCCACCACCGCCAGGCCCCGGGCGCGGGCCGCCCGGGCGAACAGGATGGGGAACTGCCCCTTGCCCGCGATGAGACCGATGCGTTCCTGGTGCATGGCTGCCCGACGCGTTGCCGCTAGCGGGCCACTCCCCGCTCGGAGGCGCGGATGAAACTGACGAAGTGGCGCACCTCCGGCAGGTCGGGCACCTCGGCCTCCACCTGGGCCAGGGCCTTGGCGATGGGGGTGCGGGTCCGGAACACGATGGCGTAGGCTTTTTTGAGCGCGGCCAGGGTTTCCTCGCTGAAGCCGGCGCGCTTGAGACCGACGGTGTTGAGGCCGTGGGTTTTGGCCCGATTGCCCTCGCAAAGACAGAAGGGGGGCAGGTCCTGGGCCACGCCGCTGGTGCCGCCTACGAAGCAATAGCGACCAATGCGGGTGAACTGGTGAACCGCCACCAAGCCACCCACGCCCACGTGATCCTCGATGATCACGTGTCCGGCCAGGGCCACCCCGTTGGCCATCACCACGTGATCGCCGATCTGGCAGTCGTGGGCCACGTGGCTGTAAGCCATGAACATGCAGTTGTTCCCGATCCGGGTGACCCCGCCGCCGTGACGGGTGCCGCGGTTCAGGGTGGCGAATTCGCGGACGCGCACGTTCTCGCCGATGA
>JAIWNN010000043.1 GCA_020216805.1 Desulfarculus sp.
TCAGTTCGGATCTCTCGCCCTCGAACTTGAGATCCTGGGGCTCGCCGCCCACCGCGGCGAAGGGCCACAGATGCCCGCCCCGGCCGATGGTGGTGTAGGCGGCGACGCTGGCGTGGTGATCGATCTGGCAATCCGGGCCGAGGACCACCTCGGGGCCGATGAAGGCGTAGGCGCCGATCCGGCAGCCCTCGCCAATGCTGGCGCTGGGGTCCACCATGGCGGTGGGGTGTATCTGCATGTCTTGTCGCCTTCCAGTTGTTTGCGGCATCCGGGCGGGTCAGCCCTGGGCCACCGCGGCGGTCATCTCGGCCTGGGCCACCAGCTTGCCCTCCACAAAGGCCTTGCCGTCCATCTTCCAGGCCCGGCTGGAGCGGTGGAGGCTGGTCAGCTCCATGATCAGTTGATCGCCCGGCACCACCGGCCGGCGGAACTTGACCTTTTCCAGGGACATGAAATAGATCATCCGTCCGTGGGCCTCGGGAAAGGTGGAATAGGCCAGAACCCCGCCGGTCTGACCCAGGGCCTCCAGGATCAGCACCCCGGGCATCACCGGCCGTCCGGGGAAGTGCCCTTGGAAAAAACCCTCGTTGAAAGTGACGTTCTTCAACCCGCGCACGAATTCGCCCGGCTGGATCTCCAGGATTCTGTCCACCAGGAGAAAAGGATAGCGGTGGGGCAAAATCTTGAGAATTTCCTCCAGGTTGAGCGTGGCGGGGTTCATGACCTTCTCCACATGGCAATTATTGCGGTCTACTTGTCGGCGCGGGTCTGTTCCAGGGAGCGGACCCTCTCGAAAAGCTCGGGGAGGCGCTCGATGAGCTTGCGGGTACGCAGCCAGAGCTGGTGCGGCATGGCCGGGGTGCCGGTCACGATGGCCCCGGAGGCCACGTTCTTGGCCAGTCCGCTCTGGGGGCCGATGATGGCCCGGTCGCCGATGGTCAGGTGGCCCGAGGAGCCGGCCTGACCCGCCATCACCACGTTGCGCCCCACCTTGGTGGAGCCGCTGATCCCCACCTGGGCCACCAGTAGGGTGTTCTCACCCACTACGCAGTTGTGGGCGATGTGCACGTGGTCGTCGGTCTTGACCCCGGATTGGATCCAGGTGCGTTCGGTGGCGGCGCGGTCGATGGTGTTCAGCGCGCCCAGCTCCACGTCGTCGTCAATCTGGACAATGCCCACCTGGGGAATCTTGAAGTGGCGGTCGCCATCGGGGACGAAGCCGTAGCCATCGGCCCCGATCACGGTTCCGGCGTGGATGATGCAGCGCTTGCCGATGCGGCAGCCGTGGTAGACCACCACCCCGGGATGCAGCACGCTGTCGTCGCCGATGCTCACCCCGGGCCCGACATAGACGTGGGGGTGCAAGACCACCCGGTCGCCCAGCACCGCCCCGGCCCCGACGTAGGCCAGGGCATGGATACTGACCTCGGCCCCCAGGATGGCGCCCTCCTCCACCACCGCCCGGGGATGCACCCCCAGGGCGCGGTAGGGCTGGGCGGTGGCGAAGGTCAGGACCTTGGCGAAGGCCAGGTAGGGATCAGCCACCCGGATCACCGGCAGGCCCTCGGGCACCGCCTGGTCGGGTTTGACCAGGATCGCCCCCGCCTTGCAAGAGGCCAGCAGACGGGCATATCGGGGGTTGGCCAGGAAGGCCAGGTCCGTGGGCCCGGCCTGCTCCAGCCCCTTCACCCCCGACACCCGACGCTCCGGGGGGGCTTCCAGTCGACCGTCCAGAAAGGCGGCCAGTTCCGCCAGGCTGATCTCCATGACCAGGGCCGTCTACGGGTGCTGCTTGTCGTAGGCGGCGATCACCTGGGCGGTGATGTCGGCGCTCTTGGGCGCATAGAGGGCGGCCCGGGACTCCATGATCAGGGCGTAGCCGCTGCGGGCGCCCAGGTCGTTGATGACCTTGCCCATCTCCCGCAGGATGGGGGCGAAGGCGTCGCGCTGGGCCTCGCGCACCTCCTGCTGGGCGTCGCGCTTGCGATCGTTGAACAGCCGCACCTTGCGCTCCAGATCCCGCTCCTTGGCCAGCTTGGCCTCGGGCTTCAACAGGGGAGCCGTCTTCTCCAGCTCCTGGCTAAGACGTTGCACCTCGTCGCTCAGGCTCTTCAGCTCCGCCTCCAGCTTCTCCGCCCGCCGTTTGATGTCGGCCTGGGCGCGCTTGCCGGCCGCGCACTCGTTGACCGCCCGCTCCATGTCCACCACCGCCACGCCGCCCTCGGCGTGGGCCTTGGCCGGCGCCAACCAGGCCAGGCAGAGCAGGGCGGCCAAAATCAGCAGGGTGGGCTGGACTCGGAAGGATTTGCACATGATCGAACGCTCCTTGGTGGCCATTCTTGGGGCCGTATGATTAGAAAATGCTGCCGATGGTGAACTCCCAGTTGGACTGACTGTCGTCGGCCTTGGGATCCAAAACATAACCGTATTCCAGGCGCAGGGGGCCCATGGGCGAGTACCAGCGGATGCCGCCGCCCACGCTCTTGCGCAAATCACCCAGCTTGTAGCCGTCCTCCTGGGACCAGGAGTTGCCGGTGTCGTAGAAGACCACCCCCACCAGGCCAGCCTTGGTCAACAACGGGAAGCGGTATTCGACGTTGAGCAGGGCCATGCGCTCGCCGCCGATGCGGTCGTTGGTGGCCGGATCGCGGGGGCTGACCGACTGGTAGTCGAAACCGCGCAAGGTGTTGATGCCGCCCAGGAAGAATTTTTCGTAGATGGGCAGGTCGCCGCCGCTGTGGCCGGTCAGCCAGCCGATGCGGCCGTGCAGCACGAAGACATGCTCCCACCACAGCGGGAAATACCAGCCGGTGTCGCCCAGGACCTTGATGAAGGCGTTGGTGCCGCCGATGGGATCGCCGGCGTATTCCACGCTGATGCTGTTGTCAGAGCCCCGGGTGGTGTTGAAGGCGTTGTCGCGGGTGTCGCGGCGCAGGATGCCGCGCACCGCGCTGGTGGTGTGCTCGCCCTTCTGGTCGCGGATGATGAGCGCGGCGTTATCCTGGATGTCGTAGATGTTGGCCACCTCGTAGGTGTAGTAGGTGTACAGCCGCACCGCGCGCCAGGGAGTGGGCCAGCCCAAACGCAGGCGGCCGCCCACCGCCTCCTTGCTATAGGTGTAGTACTCGCGGTCCCAGTCGTAGAGGTCCACGCCGGCGCTGATGGGCTTGTCGAACAGCCAGGGCTCGGTGAAGCTGATGGTGTAGCGATTGGAGACGCCGCCGATCTGGCCGCGGAACTCCAGTTGCTGCCCCCGGCCGAAAAGGTTGCTTTCGGCCACCCGACCCATGAGCATGACCTTGTCCACCGTGGAGTAGCCGGCGCCGATGCTGAACTGGCCGGTGCGCTTCTCTTTGACGTCGATCTTCAGGTCCATCCGGTCCGGGGTGGTGCCCTTGGTGGTGGAGATGTTGACGTCCTCGAAGAAGTTGAGCCGGTGCAGGCGCATGTTGCCGTCGCGCAAGGCCGTGCCGGAGAAGAGGTCGCCCTCGGCCACCCCCAGCTCGCGGCGGATGACGTTGTCGCGGGTGTGGGTGTTGCCGGTGATGATGATGCGCTCGAAGTAAACCTTCTCGCCCTTCTTGATGCTGAACTCGATGTCGACGGTGTTCTTGGCCTGATCCTGCTGGATCTGGGGCCGCACGTCGACGTAGGCGAAGCCCTGGTCGGCGTAGAGGTTGGACATCTGGGCGATGTCGGCCCGCAAGGCGTCGCGGTTGAACCACTCGCCGGGCTTGGATTTCAGCGACTTGGCCAGGTCGGCCTGGGGGATGATCATCTCGCCGGTGATCGAAACGCCCCCGATCTTGAAACGCGGACCCTCCTCGATCGGGATGGTGATGATCAGGCCATCGGGGCCACGGGTCACGTTGGGCTCGCCCACTCTGGCGTTCATGTAGCCGTTGTTGTAGTAGAAATCGGTGAGCTTCTCCAGATCCTGATCCAGCTTGCTGCGCTCCAGCACGTTGCTCTCGGTCAGCCAGGTGAACCACCCGCTGCCGGTGGTGGACATGGTATCGCGCAATTCTTTGGCCGGAAAGGACTTGTTGCCGGTGAAGTCGATGGTCTTGATGAAGACTTTTTTGCCTTCCTCGATCTTGAAGTTCACCGCGGGTTCGCCGGTGGGGGTGGTTCCCACCTCGCTGGTGACCTTGACGTCATAATAGCCCTTGTCGTGGTAAAGCTTGACGATCTTTTCCTCGGCCTCCTTGACCGCCTCGGGCCGGAAGACGGCGAAGGGTTTGAGGCCGAGTTGGTCGCGCAGGTCCTTGTCCTCGATGGCCTTGTTGCCGGTGATGTTCAGCTCGCGCAGGGTTGGCTTTTCCTTGAGCACCACCGTGACCACCTTGCCCTGGGGGGTGTCGGCGGTTTCGAAGCGCACGTCCTCGAAATAGCCCATCTTCCAGACCGCGCGCAGATCTTCGTCCAAGCGCAGGGGGGCGTAGGGGCTGCCGGCCTTGGTCTTCATCACCGCCTTGACGGCCTCGGCCTCGATGCGCTTGTTGCCGCGCACCTCCACCGCCGCCACCAGCTCGCGCCCCGCGGCCAGGGTGCCCAGCTCGCGGGCCATGCGGTCGGTCAGCCCCTGCAGGGCCTCCATGCCGCTGCCCTCGGCGAAGACCGACTGGGGCCGGCGCATGCCCAGCACGTCCAGGAGCTTGGCGTCCAGGCTGACGTTGGCGCCGATCTTGGTGAGCGAACCGTAGACCGCGTACTCGGCCCCCAACTGACCGGCCAGGTTGCGGGCCAGGGTCAGGTCCAGGGGCTTGCCGCTCTGGGCCAGGGCCCGGTTGACCTCGGCCGCGTCCAGCACCGCCAGACCCTCGGCTTTGAGTTTCTTGATCAGCATGTCTTGCAGCCCCTGGCGCATCTGCTCCAGGGGCTCGCGGCTGAACACGTCAAAGGGGAAGACCGCCACCTTGGCTGGTTCGGCCGCCGCCCAGACCACGCCCGACCAGGCCATAATCAGGCCGGCCACCACCCACAGCATCAGCTTTCGTAACATGCCGCCCCCGATCGTGCGGTTGCCCCCGCCTAGTCCAGCGGGAAGAGCCTGCCCTCGGCCAACCGCACCCTGCGCCCCAGGGCGGCGGCCAGCCGTTCGTTGTGGGTGGCCACCAAGGTGGTCAACCCCATCTCGGCGTTCAAGCGCAGAAACAACTGCTGCACCTTTTCGCCGGTTCGCTCGTCCAGGTTACCGGTGGGCTCGTCGGCCAGCAAGAGGGAAGGTCCCATCACCAGCGCCCGGGCCACCGCCACCCGTTGTTGCTCGCCGCCGGACAGCTCGCCCACCCGGTGGGTCTGCCGGTGATCCAACCCCACCTCGGCCAGGAGCTCCCGCGCCCGCGCTTCGGCCGCCCCCCGGGGCTGGCGCGCGATCAGGGCGGGCATCATCACGTTCTCCAAGGCCGTGAATTCCGGCAGCAGGTGATGGAACTGGAACACGAAACCAATGTTCCGGTTGCGGAACCCGGCCAACTGGCGCTCGCCCAGATCGGTTAGATTCTCGCCGCCCACCACCACCCGCCCCCGGCTGGGGCGGTCCAGGGCGCCCAGGATGTGCAGCAGGGTGGACTTGCCCACCCCCGAAGCCCCCAGGATGGCTACGGTTTCCCGGGCCTCAACCCGCAGGTCCAACCCCCGGAGCACCTCCACCTCGTCACGAGGGCCCCGGTAGGTCTTGTAAAGCTGCTCTATTAGAATGAAAGGGGCCGAATCTGTCAAGGCCCCAGACTCGTCCCCGCCGGGTCGCGTCTCGGTTATCTGCCCGTTAACCGTGCTCATTCGTAACGCAACGCCTCCACCGGGTCCAGGCGGCCGGCCGCCCGGGCGGGGTAGATGGTGGCGAGCAGGCTGATCACCACCGCCGCGCCGGCCACCAGGAGCACGATCAACGGCTCCACCTGCACCGGCAGGGTGGAGAGGGGATAGACGTCGGCCGGCAGCTCGATGAACTTGTAACGCGCCAGCAAGGCGCACAAAAATAGGCCGATGCCCAGCCCGATCACGGTGCCGCTGATGCCGATGACCAGCCCCTCGCACATGAAGATGCGCCGGATGGACTGGCTGGTGCAGCCCATGGCCTTGAGCACCCCGATGTCCCGGGTCTTCTCCATCACCATCATGATCAACGAGCTGACGATGCCGAAGGCAGCCACCAGCACGATTAGGATGAGGATCACGAACATGGTGATTTTTTCGAGGCGCAGGGCGGCGAAGAGGCTATGGTTGGCGGCCATCCAGTCGCGGTGGAAATAGGCCGGCCCCAGCTTCTGCACCAGGCGACGGCCCACCTGGTCGGCCTGATAGATGTCGCGCACCTTGTACTCCACGCCGTTGACCAGACCCTCCAACCCCAGAAAGTCCTGGGCGGCGACCAGGGAGACGTAACACAAGCTGGTGTCGTACTGGTACATGCCCGAGTCGAAAAGCCCAACGATGCGGAAGGGTTCGCTCTTGGGGGCCCGTCCCACCGGGGTGTCCTCGCCCAGGGGGTTGACCAGGTCCACCAGATCGCCCACCATCAGGCCCAGGCGGCGGGCCAGGGCCGCACCCAAAAGCAGACCGGGAGGTTCCCCGCCTCGGCCGGGGGCCAGATCCTCCAACCGGCCCTGAACCAACATCTTTTTGAGGTCGATGACCCCCAGGGCCCCGGGCAGCTCGATGCCGCGCATCACCACCCCGGTGGCCCCGGCCCGGGAGACCAACATCACCTGGCCATAGACATAGGGCGTGGCCGCCTCCACCGCGGGATCATCCAGCCCCACCTGCATCACCCGCTGAACGTCCTGGATCTGGCTGGCCAGGCGGTAGACCGTCAGATGGGCGTTGAGCCCCAGGATGCGTTCCTTGAGCTGGCCCTCGAAGCCGCCCATCACCGACAGCACCACGATCAGGGCGCAGACTCCCAAGGCCACCCCGGCCATGGAAAGCAGGGTGATCAGGGAGATGAAGGTCTGCTTGCGCTTGGCGCGCAGATAGCGCAGAGCGATGAAGACCTCGAAGGTCATCAGCCTTGCTCTGGCCTCAACAAGGGGAACAGGATCACCTCGCGGATGCTGGGTTGGTCGGTGAGCAGCATGGTCAGCCGGTCGATGCCCACGCCCTCGCCGGCGGTGGGGGGCATGCCGTACTCCAGGGCCCGCACGTAGTCCAGGTCCATGAACTGGGCCTCGTCGTCGCCGGCCTCGCGGGCGGCGGCCTGCTCGCGGAAGCGGCCCAACTGGTCATCGGGGTCGTTGAGCTCGCTGAAGCCGTTGCCCATCTCCCGGCCGGCTATGAAGAACTCGAATCGGTCCACGATCTCCGGATCCAGGTCGTTGGTGCGGCTCAAGGGGCTGATGTCCAGGGGATAGCCGGTGACGAAGGTCGGCTGCCAAAGCTCCGGCTCCACCAGGGCGTCGAAGATCTTGGCCAGCGCCTTGCCCAGGCCATCGCCCGGGCGCACCGCCGCGCCCAGCTCCCGGGCCAGACTCACCGCCTTGTCGGCGTCGAAGAGCACCGCCGGCGGCACCCCACCGATCTCCAAGAGGCTGGAGCGGAAGTCCAGGTTGGGCCAGGGCGGGGTCAGGTCGATCTCGCGGCCCTGATAAGTGAACTTGGTCGAGCCCTTGACCGCCTTGGCGCAGGCGCAGAACATCTCCTCGGTCAAGGGAATCAGGTCCTCGTAGCTGGCGTAGCTCTGGTAGAACTCCAGCATGGTGAACTCGGGGTTGTGGCGGATGCTGATGCCCTCGTTGCGAAAGTTGCGGTTGAGCTCGAAGACCCGCTCCAGGCCGCCCACCACCAGGCGCTTGAGATAAAGCTCCGGGGCCACCCGCAGATAGAGCTTCATATCCAGGGCGTTGTGATAAGTCTCGAAGGGTCGGGCTGCGGCGCCGCCGGGGATGATCTGCATCATCGGGGTCTCGACCTCGAGAAAACCTTTTTGCATCAAGAAGTTACGAATGGTGGCCACGATGGTTGAGCGGGCCTGGAAGGTTTCGCGCGTTTCCTGGTTCATGATCAGGTCCAGGTAGCGCTGGCGATAACGCTGCTCCACGTCGGTCAGACCGTGGAATTTCTCGGGCAACGAGCGGTAGCTTTTGGTGACCAAGGTCCAGGAATCGACCTTGAGGGTCAGCTCCTGGGTTCGGGTGCGGAACAGGGAGCCCTTGACCCCGATGATGTCGCCCACGTCCAGCTTCTTGAACAGGCCGTACCGCTCGGCCCCCAGGCGGTCCCGCTCCAAATGACATTGCAGCGAGCCGCTGCGGTCCTGGAGCTTGATAAAGGCCGCCTTGCCGAAGGATCTGATGGCCATGATCCGGCCGGCGATGGAGAACTTCATGTCGTCCATCGCCTCCAGGCGGTCGCCGTCCAGGCGCTCGTACTGGCTTTTCAGATCGGCGATCAGGTCGCGGGGGCGATGGGTGTTGGGGAACAGGGGCACCCCGGCCTCTTTCAGCTCCTGGGCCTTCTGGCGCCGCTGGCGCATCAGGAGGTTGTCGTCGAGGATGCGGGCGCCGCCCTTGTCGGGCGCTTCCGGCTTTTGCTTGGGATTATCGGACACTTGATATACTCCAGCCCCGACCTGGTCCATCAGCGGAGACGCGCGGCCCGGCCTGTCGGGTTTCTCCTTGAACTAGGCTACGTTATCTACGTCAGGGCCGGGGGTTTGTCAAGCCCGCCGTCTGGCGGCATTTTTTCGTCCGCGCCATTGACAGGGGCCTGTTCAGTGGCCATATTTAGGCCGCAACGGCTTGGCGAATGCCTGTTTCAGTCAGCGGCCGGCAGCGTTCCGGGACCGGAGGCGTTTCGCTATCTTATTTCGTTTTAGGGAGATTTTGGCCATGCAGTGCACCACCAACCGTCCGGGCATGGAATGCGGCTTCATGAGCGGCAAAGGCTGTGGTTATATCGGAGGCTCTTGCCACCCCATCGTGGAGTCCTGCCAGGGTTGCGACCGGACGGTGACCGCGGGCGAGATGGTCTATTGCAAGAGCTACCCCGATCCGGCGGCCAAGTGGCGTTTCGGACCCTGCAACTTCGCCACCCACGTCAAGACCGAGACCAAGGACGAGGGCAAGAAGATCAACCCCCTCAAGGCCTCCAAGCGCGCCAGCGCCAAGAAGAAGTAACGTCGGACGCCACGGGGCGGGCTCCCTCCCGGTTCGCATTGGTAGCGCCGGGGCTCCGCGCGGCGGGGCTCCGGCGTTTCATTCGGGGGCAGCCGCGCCCGCCGTCGCTCTGCTCAGGCGCGCCCCCAATCGCGTCCCATGACCCGGATCTGGGCCGGACCGCCGCGCGGGTCCTCGAAGACGCGCACCGTCTCGGGCCAGAAGGCGTCCACCGCCGCCGCCGCCGCCTTGAGTTCCCGACTGACCACGTCTACGTTCAGGCGGCTGACTCCGCGGGCGCAGGCCATGGCCGCCAAGAGCCGGGAGGCCAGCATGGCCGGCAAACCGGCCCCGCTGTCCAGAAAGGTCTTGAGGGCTTCCACCGCCTCCATGGCCAGGGCCTCGGGCCGGCCGCCCCGCCGGCCAATGGCGCTGAATCCCACCCGCAGGCCGGCCGGGTTCTCGGCCCAGACCAAGACCGCCAGGCCGGTTCCACCCCGGGCCCGGCGCAGGCGGGCGGAGCCCTCCAGACCGTGGAGCCTCAGACGATCCTGGGCCGCGGCCAGGGCCTGCTCGGCCAGGTGGACCGGCAGTGCCGAGCTGACCAGCTCCACCCCGATGCGCTGGGCTTGGAAAGGCCCCTCGGCCTCCAGGGGGCGCAGGGCCGTCGCCGGGCCGATCCGCAGCTCGGCCTCGCCCCCGCCAGCCGGGAAAAATCCCGGTGCGATCTCCACGTATTCCAGCTCCAGCCCCATCAGCCCCAGATCGGGGATGAACACCCGATTGATTTCCTCGCTGGTGGGTCCGCCCAGGACATGGGTGCCGCCGGAGAGGTAAAGACTACTCTCCTCCCCGGCCAAGGCCAGGGGCAGGCCGAGGGTCTCCACCAGCCAGGCCACCGG
>JAIWNN010000044.1 GCA_020216805.1 Desulfarculus sp.
GGCGGCGCTGGGGCGCTGGCGCGACATGTCGAAGCTGTACTCCCCGGCCCGGGGCCGGCCCGGGCGCAGATTGAGCTCCGACTGCCCCAGCATGGCCCGGAAGCTGCCGCCGGAGACCACCGCGGCCGCGGCCACGGCGGTGAGCCCGCCTGGCCCCAAGCCGGCCCGGGGGCGGGGGTTGTCGTCCACCAGACCAGTGCAGACCAGATCGCGGCCGGTGACCACGGCCAGGGACAAGGCGGTGCGCAGGCCCTGGTTGCGGCCATTGCCAGCGGCGGTGACAACCACAGGTTCGGACAAGATCGAGGCCTCCGGGGGGTTAAGTATCGCGGAAAGTTTGAGTATACCGCATCGGAGGCCGGGTTTCCCACTTCCGGAGCCAGGTTGGCCGCCGCCTTGTGTCGGCGCGGACCCTGGGCTATGCTTGCGGCAATCTTTTTTCCGCTGCGTTAACCCTGGCCCATGGCTGCCATGACCACCCCCCCCGACCCATTATCCGGCCCCTGGCCCCTGGGGCCGGGCCTGGAAAAAGTCCTGACCAACCTGGACCAGGCCGGGGTTTGCCTCCTGGCCGGGGTCGAGGGCTCGGCCCGGGCCTTCGCCCTGGCCCGCACCTGGCTGGCCCGGCCGGCCACCTGGCTGGTGGTCTGCCCCACCCTGCAATCGGCCGAGCACCTGACCCGCGATCTGGAGTTCTTCCTGGCCGGTCAGGCCCAGGGCCAAAGCCCGGTGCGGCTCTATCCGGCCTACGAGGTCTCGCCCTACGACGACATGTCCCCTCCACCCGAGGTCACCGCCCGCCGCCTGGCGGTGCTTTGGGAGTTGATCGCCGCCGAGCGCCCCCTGCTGGTGGTCACCGCCGCCCGGGGCCTGGGGGCCCGGCTCTGTCCGCCCGAGCACCTGGTGGACCACGCCCTGGAGCTGGAGCCCGGGGCCAGCCTGGAGCGCCAGGCGTTGATCGACGCGCTCATGGCCGGCGGCTACAGCGCGGTGGGCCTGGTGGAGCAGGTGGGCGACTTCGCGGTGCGGGGCTCGGTGGTGGATTTCTACGGCCCGCTCCTGGACGACCCGGTGCGGGTGGAGTTCTTTGGCGACGAGATCGAGAGCCTGCGCTCCTTCGACCCGGTGGACCAACGCTCCCAGCTCCCCCTGCCCTCCGCCACCCTGATCCCCTGCCACCCGGCCGACCTCTCCCCGGCCGGGGCCCGGCGGGCGGTGGCCGGCCTGCGCAAGCTGGCCGCGGCCGAGGGTCTGAGCGCCAAGCGCCTGGGCGAGCTGGTGGAGAAAGTGGAGCTGCGCGCCACCTTCAGTGGCCTGGAGTCCCTGCTGCCGCTTTATTTCGAGCGTGCCGCCGATCTTTTTGATTTTCTTCCCGAAAATCGTCTGCACGTGCTGATCGAGCCAGCCGAGGTGCGCGGCCGGTTGGAGGCCGAGGCCGCCGATTTGGAGGAGCAGTTCGCGTCCGCCCGCGAGGCCGGGGCGGTGGTCCTGCGCCCGCCCATGCTGCGCCGCACCCCGGACCAGCTCGACCAGCGTCTGGCCTCCCGTCCCCGCCTCTTGTGCAAGGCCCTGGCCCTGGCCGGGACCGAGGCCCAGGGGCCGGAGCCGGTGGTGCTGCGGGCGGCCAGCCACACCGGGTTGCACGACCAACTGGCCCGCAAGGGCGAGGGCTCGCTCCTGGAGCGCTTCTGCGACTGGGTGCGTTCCCAGGGCCAGGAGGGGCGCGACGTGATGCTGGTCTGTCGCTCCCGCTCCCAGGTGGACCGCCTGCTGGAGCTTTTGGCCGAGCGCGAGCTGACCGCGTCCGAGGCCCCCACCCCGGCCGCGGCCGCCGCCCTGCTGACCGGCGGCCTGGGCCAGGGCCGGCTGGTCCTGGTGCTGGGCGCCCTGGGCGCGGGCTTCGCCCCGGCCGAGCTGCCCCTGACCCTGGTCACCGAGGACGAGGTCTTCGGCGCGCCCCGGGTGGTGCGCCAAAAAGCCCCGCCCAAGCTCTCGGCCCTCTTGGCCGCCCTGGACGACCTGGCCCCCGGCGACCTGGTGGTGCACGTGGACCACGGCGTGGCCCGCTACGAGGGCCTGCAAAGCATGGCCGTGGGACCGGCCGAGAGCGACTTCCTGCTGTTGACCTATCACGGCGGGGACAAGCTCTACCTGCCTGCCGACCGCATTGGCTTGATCACCAAGTACCGCGGCCCGGACGACGCCAACCCGGCCCTGGACCGCCTGGGCGGCAAGGCCTGGCAGAAGACCAAGAGCCGGGTCAAGAAGGCGGTGGAGGCCATCGCCCGCGACCTGGTGGAGCTCTACGCCGCCCGCAGCTTCCAGCGCGGCCACGCCTACGCCCCGCCGGACCAGGCCTACCGCGAGTTCGAGGCCACCTTCCCCTACCAGGAGACCCCGGACCAGGCCCGCGCCATCGAAGAAGTCATCTCCGACCTGACCGCGCCCCGGCCCATGGATCGGCTGATCTGCGGCGACGTGGGCTTCGGCAAGACCGAGGTGGCCCTGCGCGCGGCCTACTTGGTGGCCATGCAGGGCCGCCAGGTGGCCTTCCTGGTGCCGACCACGGTCCTGGCCGAGCAGCATTACCAGACCTTCTTCGAACGCCTGCGCAACGAGCCGTTGAACGTGGACTCCCTGAGCCGCTTCAAGACCGCCGCCCAGCAGAAGAAGGCCTTGGAGGATCTGGCGCGGGGCAAGATTGACATCATGGTGGGCACCCACCGTCTGTTGTCCAAGGACGTGGTCTTCAAGGACCTGGGATTGGTAGTGGTGGACGAGGAGCAGCGCTTCGGGGTCCAGGACAAGGAAAAGCTCAAGAAGCTGCGCCGGCTGGTGGACGTGCTGACCCTCACCGCCACCCCTATCCCCCGCACCCTGCAAATGGGCCTCTCGGGCATCCGCGACCTGAGCGTGATCAACACCCCGCCCGCCGACCGCCAGGCCATCAAGACCTACCTGGCCACCTTCAGCGCCGCCAACCTGCGCGAGGCGATTCAACACGAGCTGGAGCGAGGGGGCCAGGTCTTCTGCGTGCACAACCGGGTGCAGGACATCGGCCGCATCGCCCGTTTGGTCAAGGATCTGGCCCCCCAGGCCCGGGTGGGGGTGGCCCACGGGCAACTAGCTGAAAAAAGCCTCGAAAAGGTCATGATGGCCTTCGTGCGCCGCGAGCTGGACGTGCTGGTGTGCACCACCATCATCGAAAGCGGTCTGGACATCCCCAGCGCCAACACCATCATCATCAACGACGCCGACAAGTTGGGCCTGAGCCAGATCTACCAGCTCCGGGGCCGGGTGGGGCGCGGGGGAGAGAAGGCCTACGCCTACCTGTTCGTCAACAGCGAGACCAGCCTCAGCCGCGACGCGGGCAAACGCCTGAAGGCCCTGATGGACTTCACCCAATTGGGCAGCGGCTTCGCCATCGCCATGCACGACCTCCAGATCCGGGGCGCGGGCAACCTGTTGGGCGAGGTGCAATCCGGCCACGCCGCCGAGGTGGGCTACGAGCTCTACCTGCACATGCTCGAGGAGGCGGTGGCCGAGCTCAAGGGCGAGGCCCCCCAGGAGGGCCCGGAGCCGGAGCTGCACCTGGCGCTCCACGCCGGTCTGCCCGAGGACTACGTGCCCGACTCCCAGGTGCGCCTGGGCCTCTACCGTCGCCTGGGCCAGGCCCGCAGCGCGGAGGAGCTGGAGGTGATCCGCCAGGAGCTGCACGACCGTTTCGGGCCGCCGCCCGAGGCCGCCGCCAACCTCTTGCAGGCGGTGGACATCAAGGCTCTGTTGCGGCGCATGTGGGCCATCCGACTGGACCTTTCCCCCACAGCCTTGACCGTCCACTTCACCCATGAGGCCCGGGTGGACCTGGAGCGGCTCCTGGGTCTGGCCCGCAGCCAGCCCCGTCGAGTGCAGGTTCATCCCGACGGCAAGGTGAACCTGGTCCTGCGCCCCGACCAGCCGGTTTGGACCCAGGCGCGGGAATTCTTGCAATCCATCGGCGGCCATGGTAACTAACTGCTTTGTTATGCTGCAAGAATCGACCACTATCTCCCGTCGGCGAACCTGGTCCCGCGCCCTGGCCTGGGGGCTGGTGGTGTTGGGTTTGGCCTTGGCCGCGGCCTGCTCCAAGTCCTCCGCCCCCAATGAGGTGGCCAACGTGGACGGGCAGCCCATCCTCTTGGACGATTTTCTGGCCCAGACCGCCTTTATGGGCCTGGGCAAGGACCCTCAAGCCTTGTCGCCAGACCTGCGCCAGGCGGTGTTGGAGACCCTGGCCCGCCGCCGTCTGGTGCTGATGCAGGCCCAGGCCAAGGGCATCCGCCTGGAGCGCGAGGAGCTGGACCGCGAGGAGGCCTCCTTGCGCCGAGGCCTGAGCGAGGAGGCCTTCGAGCTGACCCTGATCGCCCAAGGCATCGATTACGACGAGTGGCGCCAGGTGTTGTCCCAGGAGATCCTGGCCCAGAAGACCCTGGACCTGCTTCTGGCCGGCCAGGTCCAGGTGACGCCCGACGAGGTGCGCACCTACTATCAGGAGCATCCCCAGGAATTCTCCCGGCCCGAGCAGGTGCTGGCCCAGCACGCCCTGGTGCCGAACAAGGAGACCGCCCACAAGCTCCTGCAGCGTCTGACCCAAGGCGAGGACATGGCCGCCGCCGCCGCCGAGCTGGGCGTCAGCCTGCCCGAGGAGGGCGAACCCACCTGGCTCTCGCGGGGGCACATGCCCGAATCGCTGGAGGAAAAGGTCTTCGTCTTGGAGCCGGGCAAGCTGGCCGGACCGCTCTCCAGCCCCTACGGACTGCACGTGGTGCGGGTCCTGGCCCGGCGACCGGCCAGCAAGCTGGACCTGGCCCAGGCCGCCGACGAGATCCAACGCCGCCTGGCCGCCGAGAAAAAAGAACAAATGGCCGCGCTGTTCATCGACCAGATGCGCGCCAAGGCCAAAGTCACCTTCAACGCCGAATTCGCCGCCAGCGGCAAGTTCGGCACCCCGGGGAGTTGAGATGCGCGTTCGCCTGCTTTGCCTGACTTGGCTTGGCTGCCTGCCCTTCTTGATCGCGCCGGTCATGGCGTCGGAGGTTAACCGCGTGGTGGCGGTGGTGGGCGATGATGTCATCACCAGCTTGGATCTGGACAAGGTGGTGCGCCAGATCCAGCAGCAGGTGGAGGCCAGCGTCGCCGCCCGGCCGGGCGAGGCCACGCCCAACCAAGGCCAGGTGCGGCGCATGGCCATGGACCGCCTGATCGAGGACAAAATCTTCGACCAGGAGGTCAAGCGGGCCAAGCTGGGGGTCAGCCAGACCGAGCTGGACATGTACGTGGACCGGATCAAGAACGCCAACCAGATGAGCAACGAGGAGTTTCTGGCCCAGCTCAGCCGCCGGGGGGTGACTCCGGAGGAATACAAGGAGGATCTCAAGCGCGAGATCCTCAAGCACAAGCTGGTGGAGCGCTTCGTCAAGAGCCGTGTGGTCATCAGCGACAAGGAGGTCGAAGATTTCTACGCCCAGCAGACTGGCGGCTCCCCGAGCGAGGGCCAGGTGCGGCTGCGGGCGGTCTTCCTCAAGGTGGCCGACGGGGCGGACCAGGCCCAGGAGGAGCAGGTGCGCACCCAGGCCCAGAAACTGCGCGACAAGGTGGCGGGCGGAGCGGACATCGCCGAGGTGGCCAAACAGTATTCCCAGGGCCCGGGGGCGGACCAGGGCGGCGACCTGGGCCTGGTCTCGCCCAACGACCTACTGCCCAGCATGCGCCATGCCCTGGGCCAGCTCAAACCGGGACAGATCAGCCCGGTCTTCCAAGTGCCCGGGGCCTTCGTCTTCATGCAACTGGTGGACGACAAGGCGGCCAAGCTGGTGGCCAGCGGCCTGACCCCCCAGATGAAGGAGCAGATCCGCCAGCGGCTGGAGCAGGAGGCCCTGGACAAGCGCTTCCGGGAGTGGCTGCGCGAGCTGCGCGCCAAATCCTACGTCCGGGTGATAGAGCAGTAGCGCCCGCACCTCGTCGATGACGGCGGCCGTCTCCCTGGCGCGGCCGCCGCGGCCGGTTGCCGGCCGACTTGACAGCAACCGCCCAGGCTTGGTATCTATTCAAGGTTAGTAACCAGCTAACGGCCTGCGAGGACACCCGACATGCTTTCCTCCCCCCCCGGCCGACAGCCCGGCGGTGTTTCCCGCCAGGCTCCACGCCTCCGAGCCCTACCCGGCTGCCGGAGGTTTTTTTGGGCCCTGGGCCCGGAGGTCCAGCCATGAGCCTCGGCCGCCATCTCCTGGGTCTGGAGGGCGTTGCGGCCGAAGACATCAGCCTGATCCTGGACACCGCCTCCTCGCTCAAGGAGATCAACGCCCGGCCCATCAAGAAGGTGCCCACCCTGCGGGGCAAGACCGTGGTCCACTTTTTCGTGGAGCCCTCCACCCGCACCCGCACCTCCTTCGAGCTGGCCTCCAAGCGCCTGAGCGCCGACACCGTCAGCCTTTCGGCCTCCACCAGCTCGCTGACCAAGGGCGAGACCCTGATCGACACCGCCAAGAACCTGGAGGCCATGGGGCCGGATCTGATCGTGATCCGCCACAGCATGTCCGGCGCGCCTCATCTGTTGGCCCAACACATCGAACCCAGCATCATCAACGCCGGTGACGGCACCCACGAGCACCCCACCCAGGCCCTGCTGGACATGCTGACCATGCGCGATCATTTTGGCCGGCTGGAGGGGCTCAACGTCTCCATCATCGGCGACATCGCCCACTCCCGGGTGGCCCGATCCAACCTCATCGGCCTGAACGCCATGGGGGCCAAGGTGCGCGTCTGCGGTCCGCGCACCCTGCTGCCGCCCTTCGCCGCCAGCCTGGGGGCCGAGGTCTGCGACAACCTGGACCAGGCCATTGAGGACGCCGACGTGATCATGATGCTCCGGGTGCAAAAGGAGCGCCTGGACGACGTGCTCTTCCCCTCCCTGCGCGAATACGCCCAGCGCTTCGGCCTGGGCCTGCGCCACATGCGCAAGGCCAAACCCGGGGCCATCGTCATGCACCCCGGCCCCATCAACCGCGGGGTGGAGATGAACCCCGAGGTGGCCGACGGCCCCTGGTCGGTGATCCTGGATCAGGTGGCCAACGGGGTGGCGGTGCGCATGGCCCTGCTCTACCTCCTGATCGGAGCCGAGGCCAAATGAGCGAGCCCAACCAGCCCCCGCGCCTGCTCCTGAAGGGCGGCCGGGTCCTCTGTCCGGCCACCGGCCGGGATGAAACCGCGGACCTGCTCCTGGCCGAGGGGCGGGTGGCGGCCATCGGCCCGGACCTCACCGATCCCGCGGCCCAGGTTCTCGCCTGCGCCGGCAAGCTGGTCACCCCGGGTCTGATCGACCTGCACGTCCACCTGCGCGAACCTGGTCAGGAATACAAGGAAGACATCGCCAGCGGCACGGCGGCGGCGGCGGCCGGCGGCTTCAGCGCGGTCTGCGCCATGCCCAACACCAGCCCGGTCAACGATTGCCGCGCGGTGACCGAATACATCCTGGGCCGCGCCCGCGAGGCCGGCTCTTGCCGGGTTTATCCGGTGGGGGCCATTAGCAAGGGCCTCCAGGGCGAGCTCCTCAGCGAGATGGCCGAGCTCAAGGACGCTGGCTGCGTGGCGGTCAGCGACGACGGCCGGCCGATGCCCGACAGCCGCCTGTTGCGTCGGGCCATGGAATACGCCGCCGGCTTCGCTCTACCGGTGATCTGCCACAGCGAGGACCTGCGCCTGTCGGCCGGTGGGGTGATGCACGAGGGTCCCACCGCCACCCGCCTGGGATTGAAGGGCATCCCGGCCCAGGCCGAGGTGATCGCGGTGGAGCGCGACCTGAACCTGGCCGGGCTGACCGGGGCGCGGGTGCACATCGCCCATGTCTCCTGCGCCGGCTCGGTGGAGGCGGTGCGCCGGGCCAAGGAGCGCGGCTGGGCGGTCTCCTGCGAGACCGCGCCGCACTACTTCAGCCTCGTTGACGCCGATGTCGGCAATTACGACACCCACCGCAAGATGAATCCGCCCCTGCGCTCGCCCGACGACCGCCGGGCCGTCCTGGCCGGCCTGGCCGAGGGCGTCATCGACGCGGTGGCCACCGACCACGCCCCCCACTCCAGCCTGGAAAAGCTGGTGGAGTTCGACATCGCCGCCTTTGGCGTCACCGGGTTGGAGACCTCCCTGGCCCTGGTTCTGGGTCTGGTGCGCCAGGGGGTGCTGGACCTAGGCCAGGCCATCGCCCGCCTGACCAGCGGCCCGGCCGCCTGCCTGGGCCTGCCCGGCGGGCGCTTGCTGGTTGGCGGGCCAGCGGACGTGACGGTCATCGACCCCAACCTGGCCTGGAGCGTGGACCCTGAGCGGATGCGGTCAAAAAGCCGGAACACGCCCTTCGCCGGTTGGGAGCTGATCGGCCGGGCCATTCTAACCATCTGCGGCGGCCGGATCACCCACCGCCTGACGGAGGCTTGATCCCATGCGACGCGGCGGCGGTTTCATGACCATGGAGGCTCTGGCCCTGGTCAGCGCCCTGTGCATCGCCGGCATCCTGGTCTATGCCCACCATGCCCGCCAGACCCAGGCCCTGGACCTCCAGGCCCTGCGCCTGGCCCGCGAGACCCGCCCCCTGGTGGAGGCCTTCTTCGCCGCCAATCCCGGTGGCCGCCTGACGCCAAGCGCCCTCGCGGACCAGGGCCTGAGCCTGCCGCCGGAGCTGAAACTCGCGGTGACCGAGCTCAAGGACCTACGCGATGACTGGCGGGTGGAGATCTGGCACCCCCAGGGGGCCAAGGTCTTCGTGCTCACCCCCGCCGGCCTGGCCGAAAGGCCCCGCTAGCGTCATGGCCCCGCGCCGGCTGGAACAAAAGCAGATCAGCCTGGTCAAGGTCCTGGCCTACGCCCTGGGAGTGAGACCGGACGAGTTCGGCCTGGTGCCCGATCCCCTGGGCTGGGTGCCCCTCAAGGAGCTGGTCAAGGCCCTGAACGACGACCCCGACTGGCGGCAGGTGCGCGAGGCCAACGTGGTGGAGGCAGCCACCCGCCTGGCCCCCGACACCCTGGAGCTGGCCGCCGACGGCCGCCGGGTGCGGGCCCTGGAGCGTCGGGAGCTGGAGCGGGACTACGCCGCCGCCCCCCCGCCCCATCTGTACTACGGCGCCCGCCGCCGGGCCTGGCCGGTGATCAAGGAGCGCGGCCTCACCCCGCCCGAGGGTGGGGTGCTGGTGCTGGTGGCCGATCCGGAGCAGGCCCTTCGGCTGGGCCGCCGCCGCGACCAGGAGCCGGTGCTGGTGACGGTGCAGGCCCGCCTGGCCAGCGAGCGGGGGGCGTTCTTTTCGCTCTACGGCGAGAAACTCTGGCTCAGCGACTGGGTGCCGGCCGAGTGCCTGATGGGGCCGCCGGTGCCGGAGAAGATGCCGGAGAAAAAGCCCCACAAGCCGGCCGCGCCCGCGCCGCCGCCCTGGCAGCCCGTGGCCCCCACCCCCGAGTCCATGCCGGGCTCGTTCCTGGTCAACGCCGAGGACCTGACCAAGCCCTACAAACGCAAGGGTTTGAAGAAAGAAATCGACTGGAAGAAGGAGCGCCACAAAGACAAACGGCGCGGCGACCTCTGACCGACCACGGCGGTCGTTTATCGCGCCCCATGTTGGGCGATCCTGCCGGGAACCAGTTGCAGAAAATCAGGTTTTCTCGGCCGGCGCCTTGTTCTCGGCCGTCCAGCTTTGCTGTGGGCGGTGTTGGGCATGCTCCTGGATGGGGTTGGGAAGCTCGCCCAGCACGTTGGCCGTCTCGTGCCTCCGGCGGCGTTGCCGGCGGAGGGGGTCGCGCACCTCCCACCACCGCCAGCTGGGGCGGGACCGACCGCCCCGGTGCCTTGGGACCCAGCCGCGCCGCCAGGGCCTTCACCGCCGCTCGCCTGGGCATGCCCGGCCCAGAAGGCGGCTTAGGGTCTCCAGTCTTCTTCCTAATTATTTTGGACTAGATAAAACACTCATGGTGGATTATTGCA
>JAIWNN010000045.1 GCA_020216805.1 Desulfarculus sp.
TCCACCGTCTCGGGGATGTCCACCCGCTCGCGCAGATGGCCGGTGGCCTCCTCGGCCAGGAGAAAGGCCGGCACCCTGAGGCGTTCGGACCAGTTGAAGGCCTCCACCGTCAGCGAGAACATCTCGGCCACCGACCAGGGGCTGAAGGCCACCACCTGGTAGTCGCCGTGGGAGCCGTATTTCACCGCCATGATGTCGCCGCCGCCGACCTTGGTGGCCTGGCCGGTGCAGGGGCCGGCCCGCTGCACGTCGATCAGCACCAGGGGGGTCTCGGTGAAGGCGGCGTAGCCCAGGCACTCCTGCATCAGGCTCAGGCCCGGACCGCTGGTGGCGGTCATGGATTTCGCGCCCGACCAGGAGCCCCCCACCACGGCGCTGATGGAGGCGATCTCGTCTTCCATCTGCAAAAAGGCGCCATTGACCTCGGGCAGGCGGGCGGCCATGCGCTCCATGATCTCGGAGGAGGGGGTGATGGGGTACCCGGCGTAAAGGCGGCACCCAGCGGCCAGGGCGCCCTCGGCCGCGGCCTCGTTGCCCGACAGATAGCGCGGTCCGGGCGGCAACAGGGGTTGGGCGGTGCGGCTGGGCATAAAGCCTATCCAGCGGGGCGCGGGCCCCGCGCTAGGGTCTGGCGGTCGTCCGGGATCGGTCCGGTCGAATTGATGAAAGTTTTTATATTATATTTTATACGATTTTCAATAAAAAAATGAGACCGTCGTAAAAAACCACATTCCGAACAGCGGAACGAGGGGGCTGGAAAAAGTGGCTTGAGGCAGTGGCCGGGGCGCATCGCCGGCAGGGGAGGGGGTTGCCTGCCCGGGGACGGGGGGCTGGGCGGTTGACCCGGCTCCAGCCCGGTCCCTAGCCGGCTGGCGGCCACATCTTGCCAGGATTGAGCAGGTTCTTGGGATCAAAGACTTTTTTTATGCCCCGCATCAACTCCAGGGCCACCGGGTCGGTCTCGGAGGTGACGAAGCCCATCTTGCTGATGCCGATGCCATGCTCGCCGGAGAGGCTGCCGCCCAAGGCCAAGGTGTGGGCGAAGACATCGCTGCGGGCCTGGATGGCCTTGTCCAACTGATCCGGGTCGGATTGATCGCACATGATGTTGACATGGATGTTGCCGTCGCCGGCGTGGCCGAAGGCGACCACCGTCACCTGGCGCTGCTTGGCGATCTCCTTGAGACGTCTGATCATTTCCGGCAGTTTCCCCAGGGGCACCACAATGTCCTCGTTGATCTTGTGGGGGCCCATCTGATAGGTGGCCGGGCCGGCCGCCCGCCGGGCCCGCCACAGATCCTCGGCCTCGGCCTTGTCCCGGGCCAGGCGCACCGGATCGCCGCCGGCCTGGCGCAAGAGCTCGGCCACGTCCCGTCCCTGGCGCTGAACCACCTCCGGCGGGCCGTCCACGTCCACCAGGAGCATGGCCGCCGCCCCCACCGGCAGGCCGATGTGGGCGTAGTTCTCCACGATGCGGATGGTGTCGTCGTCCATGAACTCGATGGCAGTGGGCACGATTCCGCTGGCCAGCAGCTCCCCCACCCCTCGGGCGGCGTCGTTGAGGTGGGCGAAGACCGCGCTGATGGTGGTTTTGGCCTCGGGCAGGGGTTTGAGGCGCAGGGTCATCTCCACGATCACCGCTAGGGTGCCCTCGCTGCCCACCAACAGCCGGGTCAGATCGTAACCAACCACCGATTTGATGGTGCGCGCCCCGGTGCGGAAGACCCGGCCGTCCATCAATACCGCCGTCAACCCCATGACATAGTCGCGGGTGACGCCGTACTTCACCGCCCGCAGCCCCCCGGCGTTCTCGGCCACGTTGCCGCCCAGGCTGGAGAAACCGGTGCTGGCCGGGTCCGGGGGATAGAACAGCCCCAGTTTTTCGGCCGCGGCTTGGAGGTCGCCGGCGACCACCCCGGGCTGGACCACCGCCACCTGGTCGGCGGGATCGATGGCGATGATCCGGTTGAGGCCGGCCATGTCCAGGACGACGCCACCGGCCACGGCCAGGGCCCCGCCGGTCAGGCCCGAGCCCGCGCCGCGGGGCGTCACCGGCACCCCGTGGGCCGAGCAGGTGGCCAGCACCCGGCTGATCTGGGCGGTGTCCACCGCCCGCACCACCGCCTCGGGTGGAAACTGCTTGCCGGTGGCGTCGCTGGCGAAGATCAAGCGCTGGTCGAAACCGGTATGAAAGTTTTCCGGGCCGGCCGCCAGGGCCAGGGCCCGCCGCACCGCGGCGTCCATGCTGCCTCCCATGGGAAAGCTGCCGAGGGAAGGGCGCGGCGCGGGCCCCGTAAGCGGGGAGAGCGCGCGCCATCCGGCTCGGACGCCCCCGGGCCGCCGAGCCTGGCCAAGACTTTACCGCCCACCGCCCTTCGCGGCCAGGCCCCCGGTCCTCATCCGGCCCCTGGGGCTTGCCTGGCGCCCGCCACGGGTCTATATCAAATGATACACCTCGCAACCACCCGATCCGGAGAACGCGTCATGAGCCCCAACGACCTGTCCGCCTTCATGCCCGCCGGCTGGAGCGGCAAGCTGCCACCCTGCCTGATCCAGGTCAACCCCGAGGGCGAGCTTTCCACCAACGGCGCACCCCTGATCCACCCCGGCATCCTGGAGCTGATTTTCGCGTCGGTCCACTTGGAGGACGGCATCTATCTCCTGCGGGTGGGAAACCAGCAGTGCCAGTTGGAGGTGGCCGACACCTTTTTCGTGGTCAGGAGCGTGTCACTGGGCCCGGAGGGCGCGAGCCTGACCCTCAATGACGGTTCCTCGGAGCTCCTGGACCCGGCCACGGTTTGGCTGGGCGAGAACGGGGTGCTCTATTGTCAAGTGAAGGCCGGAGCCTTCCCGGCCCGCTTCAACCGCCAGGCTTACTACCAGATCGCCCAGGCCATCGTGGAGTCCGGGGATGGCTTCGTCCTGCGCCTAGGTGGCCGGGACCACGCCATCGCCAGCGCCCCGCCGGCTTGACGCGAAGTCGATAAAAAAAGCCTAACGCTTTGCCTTCAGACGACCGATAACCACCCGTGACCGGGATGGTCGCCGGACCATCCCCGGCAAAAAGCTCTGCGCAACGACCGGCCTCTCCTGGCAATTCTTGCCTCCGAGCCACCCGGCCGGCGCGGCCGCCAGCTTACATCGCGCCGTAATCACTGCTTTTTATTTGATCATCTCCACCTGGCATCGCCTTTGCTTCCATGGCGGTCAGACCTGACTGCTCATGGAGGAGCAAGTGAGCACCACCGCGGTGAACCTCGATGCCAGCGCCTGCCTGTCCAGCCTGCTGAGTTCGGTCCGCAAGAGCGCCAGCGCCAGCGGCTTCGACGAGCTGCTGGCCAACCTGACCAGCAGCGTCAAGGCGCAGACCACCACCAGCAGCGTCCAGGCCAGTCAGACCAGCGGCTTCGCCTCCACCAGCGCCAAGTCCAGCCCCGCCACCACCGTCGCCACTCCCATCGAACAGTTCAAGCAGGCCCTGACCAACACCGGCCAAGCGGTGGAGAAGATGACCCTGGCTTACGGCGACCGGGAAAAGCTGCAAAAAGTGTTGGAGGAATCCGGCTTTAGCACCGAGGACGCCAAGCAGATCATCGAGCGGGCCAAGGACGACAAAGGCGACATCAATCTGGGCCGGGTCTTCGCCCTGTTGCCCCAATACCTCCCCCTGCAGGGTCCGACCCTGACCCTGAACCCCGAGGACACCTCTTTGCTGGTGCAGGTGCTCAAGGACCTGGGCCTGACCCAGGAGCAGATCGGCACCTTCATGGAAAGGCAAATCACCACCAGCGACGGCAAGATTCAGGTCCGCGGGCTGCCCGAGCTCCTGGCCCAGACCGACGGGACGGAGCGGCAGGTGGATCGCAAGGTGTTGACCGACCTGCTCTCCCGTCTGGGACTAGGTCAGAAGGAGATCGAATCCCTGCTGGCCAAGTCCACCGACAGCGCCGGCAAGACCAGCCCCGCGGCGATGTTGGCGGTACTGACCGTGGCCGCCCAGAACCAGGACCAGGGGGTGGGCCAGGCCCTGCGGGAAATGGCCAGCCGGGTCAAGACCAGCGATCAGGACCAGGCCGACGTGGTGGACAAGTTGCGGGCCCAGGTCAACCAGGCCCTGGACAAGATTCAGCAAAAGACCGAGGCCCAGACCGAGCGGCAGATCCAGGCCTGGGACAAGTCCCTGGAGCAGGCCAAGGGCGCGTTGCAGGAGGCCGGAGCCGCTACCCTCGGCAAGACCGTCGCCAACAACCTGCCCGGTCTGGAGACCAATCCCGAAATCGTCCCCCAGGTGGCCAAGGCCGCCCTGGGCGCCGAGGCGGTCAAGATGGTGGACCAGACCCAGGCCGCCGGCCAGCGCCCGGCCGACCACCAGCTCGCCCAGACCACCCAGGCCGCCCAGACCGTGGCCGCGGCCCGGGCCGGGGCCGAGCTGGGCGGTCAGGGAGCGGGAGCCCAGGCCCAGAACGGCCAGGGTCGCGCCGAGGCCTGGACCGGGCTTGGTCAGGCCGGAGCCGGCGAGAGGGCCCAGGCCGCCGGAACCAGCGCGGCCGCCGCCCGGGTTCTGCCCAGCTATGTCACCCGCCAGGTGGGCGAGCAAATGGCCCAGATGGTGGCCAAGCAGCAGACCAGCCTGCGCCTGGAGCTGAAGCCGCCCACCCTGGGCGAGTTGCAGGTGGAGCTTTCGGTCAAGGATGGAGTGGTCAAGGCCACCCTGACCGCCGAAACCGTGGCCGCCAAGCAAGCCCTGGAGTCGGGCCTGGATCAGCTCAAGCAGCAGTTGACCGCCCAGGGGCTGAAGATCGACAGCCTGGAGGTGGCCATCAATCCCGACGCCGAACGTCAACACGCCCAGGCCGAATACCGGAACCAGGGCGGCTCCCGGCGGGATAATGACCGGGGCCTGGGAGACAGGGATTCGAGCCGTACGGCCGACTCCGGTTTGGCTTCCGCGCCGGCCTCGGTCTTGACCGGGCCGAACGTCAGAAGCCGGGTGAACCTTTTCGCCTAGGAGCATAGGGCCATGATCAGCCCCACCTACACCGGCCAAATCTACGATCCCAACGCCACCAGCACCAAGACCACAGGGGTGCAAAGCGGGATGGGCCAGGAGGCCTTCCTCAAGATGTTCATGGCCCAGATGACCAACCAGAACCCCCTGGACCCCATGGACAACACCGAGTTCACCGCCCAGTTGGCCCAGTTCTCCAGTCTGGAGCAACTGACCGCCATGAACAAGAAGCTCGACGGCTTGGCCTCGCTGCAGACCGCCTTCCAGGAGGTTCAGGTGGCCAACTATCTGGGCAAGGAAGTCCTGGCCAAGGGCAATCAGATGCCGGTGACCGACGGCAAGGCCGGCAGCACCTACTTCAACCTGGCATCCTCCGCCGAGGTGCGGATCATCGTCACCAACGAGGATGGCCAGTCGGTCCGCGACGTGAAACTGGGCACCATGGCCGCCGGCGAGCAGGAGTGGACCTGGGACGGGCTGACCAGTTACGGCAAGGTGGCCCCGGACGGCGTCTACAAGATCAACATCATCGCCACCGACACCAACGGCAACGCGGTGAAGATCAACAGCCAGTACGTCAGCGGCATCGTCACCGGCTTCCAGTGGGATGCCGACGGCAACATGCAGCTCCTGGGCAGCGGTTCGGCCATCTCGCTCAAGGACGTGGTGGCGGTGAGAGTGCCCAAGAGCGGCAGCACCTCCACCACTGGCACCTACTCCTCCAGTTCCACCACCGAGACCGAGGACAGTGAGGGAATCAAAGCGCTGTTGCAGGGTCTGGTGGACCTGGGGACCACCGCGGCGGCCCTGATATAGTCAATCCCGGCTCCGGGCCGTGATGCAATAGATTTGGGCATTTCAGGAAAGGAAAACCACCATGGGCATGCTTTCCGCCATGTATTCCGGAGTCACCGGCCTCAACGTCCACGGTCGGGCCCTTTCCGGCGTGGCCGACAACGTGGCCAACCTGAGCACTTACGGCTTCAAGGCCTCGCGCACCAACTTCGGTGACATCATGGTGCAGTCGCTGACCGTGGGCGGAACCGTGGTCAACCAGTCGGGCAACGGAGCCCGAGTGCAGAACGTGCAGACGATCCTGTCCCAGGGCTCGTTCGAGAACACCGACGTCTCCACCGACATGGCCATCAACGGCAAGGGCTTCTTCGCCGTTCGCCGCACGGCCTCCGCGGCGGCGGTGAACCAGGGCGAGATCTATTACACCCGGGCCGGCCAGTTTCTGATGGACAAGGAAGGCTACGTGGTCAACTCCCAGGGGCTGCGACTCCAGGGATACAACGTCGACGCCAATGGCAAGCTCAGGTTGGTGATGGAGGACCTGCGTCTGATCACCCAGCAGACCGACGCCGACCCCACCACCAAGGTGGACATCTCCATCAACCTCAACGCGCAGGACACCAAGAGCTTCGCCCACACCACCGGGCTGGATCCCAAAGATGGTGATACCTACAACTACATGACCAGCACCCGGGTCTACGACAGCCTGGGCATCTCCCACGACATCTCGCTGTACTTCCAGAAGTTGACCGACAACCCCACCGTGACCCCTGACGGCACCGCCTCCACCTGGCGGGTGAGCATGTACGAGGAAGTGAAGGGGGTCCTGACCCCGATGCCCAAGGCGCGTCCCGACAACACCTTCTATCTGTGCTTCGACACCAATGGCCACATGACCGGATCGGTCAACTACTTCGAGGGCGCCACCGCCACCGCCGACGTCTACCGGAGCACCGCCAGCGTGGCCGACCCGGCCGTGACCGTGGTCAGCAACAAGGTGGGCGAGCGCATCACCTACACCGGTTCCGGCAGCCAGCAGTCTTACGAGACGGTGCAGACCCTGACCTACACCGGCGCCTTCGCCGGCACCGAGACTATCACCATCGGCTCCAAGACCTACACCGTCAGCGGGGCCATGGGCCAGGACGCCGGCGCCTTCGACCTGGCCGAGCAGATCAACAGCGACAACAGCAGCAACACCAACTATTTCGCGGTGGTTGACACCAGCGGCGCCAACGCGGTGGTCAAGATCTACGCCAACGAGGGCAGCACCTACACCGTCGCCGCCACCGGCGCCAACCTGACCGGCAGCCCGGTCACCGCCCAGTGGACCATGAACGACATCGTCAACGGCATCAACGGTGCTGGCTCCTACGCCGAGGGAGTGATGATGCTCTCCTCCAACTCCGCCGGCAGCCTGGCCATCAATGGCACCGCCATCACCTGGACCGCCAATCCCGGCGGCCTCCAGAACACCCTGGACGATATCGTCACCACCATCAACAGCCACGCGGTGCTGGGCTCGCTGGTCACCGCCCGCCGCGAGAACAATCAAATCATCATCACCGCCGACAACGTCGGCACCGAGTACAACTACACCCTCACCGGCTCCGGCGCCGGCACCGTGATCCCCAGCAGCCGCATGCAGGGCGGCTGGGCGGACGTCAGCGTCAGCGGCGTGGTGGCCACCACCAACCTCAACAACGACGGCACCACCAGCCTGGTCCTGCAGCGCAACGATGTGGGCGCCGACCAGACCATCACCCTGGCCCACGAACAGACCATGGGCCAGAGCCAGGGCCTGTCCTTCTCCACTTGGACCCAGACCTCCTTCGCCAGCAACGCCGAAGGCAACCCCACCACCGAGGCCAAGGGCGAGCGCACCTTCTCCTTCGACTTCCCCGGCGCCACCCCCGCCCAGAACATCACCTTCGACTTCAGCCCCGACTCCACCAGCGCCACCACCCAGTCGGCCGGCGTCAGCGAGACCTACTACCTCTACCAGGACGGCGCTCCACGCGGCACCCTGCAGTCGCTGGACATCGACACCGACGGCCTGATCACCGGCCAGTTCAGCAACGGCACCCTGCAGGTGTTGGGCGCGGTGGTGTTGGTCAACTTCCAGTCCAACGAATCCCTGCGCCGCGAGGGCGAGAACCTCTGGTCGGCCACCCTGCAGGCCGGTTCGCCGGTGGCCAACCGGCCCGGCCAGGGCGGCCTGGGCACGGTGGAGTCCAGCACCCTGGAGCAGTCCAACGTGGACCTGGCCGCCGAATTCGTCAAGATGATCAACTATCAGCGCGCCTTCCAGGCCAACAGCAAGACCATCAGCACCACCGACTCCATGTTGCAGGAATTGATCAACCTCAAGCGTTAGGGCGGGGGCGGGTCTCCACCGGCCCCCAGCTTCCATTCCGCGCCCCCTCGGCCATCCGCCGGGGGGCGTCGTCTTTTCCGGCGGTGTCAAATCATTGACCACCGCCCCTTTCTTGACGCCCGTCGCCGCGCCTCCTTCCAGGTCCTATAACATAACCATATGATATGGTTGCGATAAGAAGGCTTAAGTATCCGTGCGTTTCTGGCACGGCTATTGCTGCATGGGTGACGAGGCATCTTCCCCCGGGAGGCTCCATGGACCTGGCCACCGTGATCGGAATCACCAGCGCCTTCGCCCTGGTCGTCATCGCCATGACCCTGGGCGGCTCCATCCTGATGTTTTTCGACATTCCCAGCCTGCTGATCGTGGTGGGCGGCACCCTGGGCGTGACCTTGATCAACTACCCCTTGCGCGACGTGCTCAAGGTGGTGGCGGTGACCAAGCATGTCTTTTTCCAGCAATTGCAATCCGCGCCGGAACTGATCGCCCGTTTTGTGGACCTGTCCACCAAGGCCCGGCGCGAGGGCATCCTGGCCCTGGAGCCGGCGATCCGGGAGCTGGACGACGCCTTTTTCGCCAAGGGCCTGCAACTGACCATTGACGGCGTGGAGCCTCCGGCGATCAAGGAAATCATGGAGACCGAGATCGACTACGTGGCCGAGCGGCACCGCCTGGGGGCCGAGATTTTCATGACCATGGGCACCTTCGCCCCGGCGCTGGGCATGATCGGCACCCTGATCGGCCTGGTCCAGATGCTGCAGAGCATGAGCGACCCTTCCAGCATTGGGCCGGCCATGGCGGTGGCGATCATCACCACCTTCTACGGCGCGGTCCTGGCCAACATGGTCTTTCTGCCCATGAGCGGCAAGCTCAAGAACCGCTCAGCCGAGGAGGTCATGCTCAAGGAGCTGATGTTGCACGGCATCCTGGCCATCGCCCGAGGCGACAACCCCCGGGTCATCGAGCAGAAGCTCCACAGCTTCATCCCCCCGTCGGCGCGCGTGAGCGCCTTCAAGTAGGAGCCGGGCATGGGCGGACGCCATCAGCAGGAGGAGAGGGGCCCCGGCGTGGTGGTGCTCTACACCTCCCTGATGATTCTGCTCCTGGCCTTTTTCATCCTGCTCAACGCCATGGGCAAGGTGGAGGAAGCCAAGGTGGAGGCGGCGATTCAGTCCCTGCAGTCGGGTTTTGGCCTGCTCTCCGGTGGCGACAGCCCCTTAAGCGGCGCGGGTCGTCGCCTGAGTTCCGAGGTGGTGATGCCCATCGTGCCCGTGGAGCAGGATTATCGCTATATCCGAGGGCTTAGCCGCACTCTGGACCTGGACCGGGAGGTGACTCTGTTGCGGTCGGAGACCAGCCGCACCGTGGTGATGAGCGGCGGCCTGCTCTTTGAGGGCGACAGCACCGTCCTGAGCGACAAGGGGAAGGAATTCCTGCGCCTGGCGGCCGAGGTGATGAGGAACAGCCGCTACCCCATCAGCCTCTATGGTCACACCGACGGACCGGCCCTGATCAGTCCCGGCGGCCAGGACACCTGGCGGATCAGCGCCGAGCGGGCCCTGGCGGTGCTGCGTTATCTGGTGGCTCAGGGGGTGGCGCCATCGCGTCTGGCCGCCTTCGGCATGGCTGGCTTCTCACCCCGGGTCTCCCCGCGCGATCCCAACCACGCCCGGCTCAACAATCGGGTGGAGATGGTCTTCGACGCCCGGGACAGCGCCGCCGAGGACCTGCCGCCGACCGAGACCGATCCCAAGGTGGGTTTGCGGGGCTTCACCTTCGAGCTGCTGCCCCAGGACAAGGGAGGCAAGTAGGCATGCCTC